>JAABRW010000044.1 GCA_011390695.1 Desulfotignum sp. | reverse complement strand
ATCCATGAAGCTGTCACTGATGTGGTTTCTTTGTTTTTGAATACCGTGGAATTCAAGGACAGGATCCAGATTTTCACCCATCTCGATGATACCTTGTGTGTGATCATCGACCCTGTACATCTTCAGCAGATTCTGTGGAATCTCATCAAAAATGCGGCCCAGTCCATTCCCGGCAAGGGAAAGATTGTCATTACCCTTGCCTCTCCCAGAAACAACCGGATTTATCTGACTGTCCAGGACAACGGCCAGGGTATTGATCCCAAAAAAGCCAGACACATATTTGATCCGTTTTTTACCACCAAACCAGAGGGAACCGGACTCGGGCTGTCCATCATTCACCGCCTCATCGACACCTATGACGGAATGATCGATTTTGATTCCATACCCGGCAAGGGAACCCTTTTTACCATTATTTTTAAAAATGCAGGCCCGGAATTAACACCAACAAAATCTTGACAACGACCCGTCATTCAGGCTATTTATTCATGTTTTACCGTGTGAAATTACAGACATTAAACTGACAATACAAGTGTGCCGGCAACGCCCATAGGTGGCAGCACCTTAAATGAAAGCAACATATCCCATGGACAAAGACAGCCAGATCATTCAGCTTCGAAAAGAAAAAATACAGGCCATCAAGGAAAGCGGGGTACCTCTGTATCCCAATGATTTTAAAATCTCCTGCAACCTGGCCCGGCTTAAGCAAACCATTGACGAAGATCCTGAATCTTTGGGGGAGCACGGCAAAACATTTCAGGTGGCCGGCAGAATCATGGCCATCAACCGTATGGGAAAATCTTCTTTTGTACGGTTCAAGGATGGTTCTGATCATATGCAGGTCTATATCCAGAAAAACAAGGTGGGGGATGACACCTATGACCTGTTTAAAAAACTGGACATCGGTGATTTTATCGGTGTGGCCGGTCCTTTGTTCCAGACCCGCACCGGGGAATGGACCATCCTGGCAACGATTTTCCGCCTTTTATCCAAGGCGGTCCGGCCCCTGCCGGAAAAATTTCACGGTATCAAGGATCCAGAAAAACGCTACCGCCAGCGGTACCTGGATTTGATCATGAATGATGACACCAGAAACATATTTGTGGTAAGAAGCAAAATTGTGACAGCCATGCGGCATTTTTTCGAGGACCATGGATTCATGGAAGTGGAAACTCCCATGATGCAGCCGCTGCCCGGGGGTGCTGAAGCCACGCCGTTTAAAACCTGGCACAATGCCCTGGGCATGGAGTTGTTTTTGCGCATCGCACCGGAGCTGTACCTGAAGCGCCTGGTGGTTGGCGGGTTTGAAAAGGTGTTTGAAATAAACCGCAATTTCAGAAACGAAGGGGTTTCCACCCGGCACAACCCGGAATTCACCATGGTGGAATTTTACCAGGCCTATGCAGATTACAAGGATTTAATGGATCTGACGGAAAACATGTTTGCCGCCATTGTAAAACAGATCACCGGTCAAACCTTTGTTGCCTACCAGGGCCATACCATTGATTTCACACCCGGATGGCAGCGTATAACCATGATGGAATCCCTGTGCACCATCGGCGGCCTTGACCCTGCATCTCTGGATGATACCCCGGCCCTGCTGGCATTTGCAGACAAAAACAATATCCAGATCACCAGAAAGGAAAGCCACGGCAAGGTACTGACCAAGCTTTTTGATATCCTGGTGGAGCCCAGACTGATCCAGCCCACTTTTATCACAGGATATCCTGTGGAAGTGTCTCCATTGTCCCGGAAAAATGAGGCTGACCCCAGGCTCACCGACCGGTTTGAACTGTTCATTGCCGGCCGGGAGATTGCCAATGGATTTTCTGAGATAAATGATCCGGAAGACCAGTACAACCGGTTTCTCATGCAGGTCAGGCAGCGGGATGAAGGAAATGCAGAGGCACATATCATGGATGCGGAATATGTGGAAGCCCTGGAATACGGCATGCCCCCCACAGCCGGTGAAGGCATCGGCATAGACCGTCTGGTGATGCTGCTCACAGATGCCGCTTCCATCAGAGAGGTTATTCTTTTTCCCCATATGAAACACAGTAATTGATCTTATATGGCTGTTGAACTTTTCATAGCCAGGCGCTATCTCAAGGCAAAACGAAAAGAAGGGTTTATCTCTTTGATCACGTTTTTATCCGTGGCCGGGGTCATGGTGGGGGTGATGGCCCTGGTGGTGGTGATTGCGGTGATGAACGGGGCTGAAAGTGAATTCCGGCGGCGGATCCTGGGCCTGGAACCCCATATCCTGCTCATGAATTACAATGGGACCTTTGGCAGTTATGATACAATTTTGCAGGACCTGCAGAATAGCCGCCGCATAAGGGATGCCTCCCCCATTTTGTTCGGCCAGGCAATGATCCGGACCCGGCAATCATTTTCAGGGGTTATGGTCCGGGGAATTATCCCGGCCAGCAGCGCTTCTCTGATCAAAGGATTTGATACAAAAGCCCTGGAAACAGCATTGTCCGTCCATAAAACAGATGATCACCACCTGCCCGGCATAATCCTGGGAAAGGAGCTTGCCGGTTCGGTCGGGGTGATGCCGGGCGATAACATTGTTCTCATGTCCACCCGTTCCTTTGTTTCTCCCATCGGCCAGATACCATCCATGAAACGTTTTGTGGTACAGGGAACTTTCAGTTCCGGCATGTCTGAATATGACGGTATGCTGGCCTATGTCCATCTGGACCAGGCCCAGAGGCTCACTGGTGACCACGATAAAATTTCCGCCATCGGCATCTGGGTGGATGACATTTTCACGGTAAAACAGATCCGCAAAGAGGTGCTGGGAGAGCTGGCATATCCCTTTTATGCCCGGGACTGGATGGAGATCAACCAAAGTCTGTTTTCCGCTTTGAAACTGGAAAAAACAGCCATGTTTATTATTCTCACCCTGATTATTCTGGTGGCAGCTTTTAATATTGCTTCTGCTTTGATAATGATGGTCATGGAAAAAACCAAAGACATTGCCGTTCTTAAGGCCATGGGCGCCACCCATGGGATCATTGGAAAAATTTTCATCATCAAGGGACTGGTCATCGGTGTTCTGGGAACCTTTTTGGGAACAGTGTCCGGTGTTGTGGTCTGCTGGCTGCTCAAACACTATGATTTTATCCAGCTTCCCCAGGCCTATCCTTTTTCAACCCTGCCGGTGCAGCTGGATCCTCTGGATGTACTCCTGATTGCAGTGAGTGCGGTTTTTATCTGTTTTGTATCAACCCTTTATCCTTCTTATAAAGCATCAAAAATGGACCCGCTGGAGGCTATTCGGTATGGATAAGGACAATGCTTCCTGTGTTCTCATGCGTCTGGAAGGGGTCAGCAAGACCTTTGCCAGTCCCACAGCTTCCATTGAAATCCTGAAGGATGCTGATTTCATTATTTCCAAAGGCGAGACCCTGGCCGTTGTAGGGGCATCAGGTATCGGCAAATCAACCCTTTTAAATATTATCGGCACCCTGGACAGACCTGATCATGGACAGGTGATATTCAAAGGCCGGAATCTGTTTTCATTTGATGATGAAAAACTGGCTGCTTTCCGCAATGAACGCATTGGTTTTGTTTTTCAGTTTCACTATCTGCTCCCGGGATTCACTGCCCGGGAAAATGTGATGATTCCGGGACTCATCGCCCGGAAAAACAAAAAAACTGTTGAAAAACAGGCCGAAAATATGCTTGAAAGGGTAGGGCTTGCAGACAGACATTTTCATCGCGTAGAAGACCTTTCCGGGGGAGAACAGCAGCGGGTGGCCATTGCCAGGGCCCTGATGATGAAGCCGGATCTTCTCCTGGCAGACGAACCCACCGGGAATCTGGATGAAAAAAACTCCGACAGCATCCATGCACTGCTGGACCAGTTGAACAAGGAACTGGATATGACCATTGTTGTGGTCACCCACAACATGAAGCTGGCCCATATGATGGGAAAAATGGTAACTCTTCACAACGGCACTATTGCACCGGCATCTTACAAAGGAATGACATGAAAAAAGCGCTGAACATAACAGGGGTGATCTGGTTTGTATTTTTCTGCATGATTTCCGGATTGTCTGCTCAACAAACCATAAGTGTTGCAATCTTTCCTTTTTCTGTTCAGGCAGACCAGCCCCATGAGAACCTGAAAGAGGATCTGCCGCTGATGCTTAAGGAAACCCTGGAAAAAGAAGGCGCCAGGGTTTTCTTTGTCAAAGATTATTCAGACAAGGATACCTGGGATCCGGCAAAATTCAGGCAGGAAGGCATTCGTCTGGGTGTGGACAAAATTATTACCGGCAATATTTTTGTGGCCGATCAAAGTATCAGCATTGATACGGAAATGCATCATGTCTATGAATCCGGTCCTCCCCTGACGTTTTTTTCCCAGGCAAAGCAGATGGAAGGCATGTTTTCTGCTGTCACCGACCTGACCCGGGGTATCATTGGTGAATTATTTGAAAAACGCATTATTGCAGCCATTTCTGTTGCCGGCAACCGCCGGGTGGAATCTGACGCTATTTTACGGACCATCACCTCCAGCCCCGGTGAAATAATGGATGCGGAAAAATTGTCCAAAGATCTGTCCCTTGTTTACAAAATGGGTTTTTTTGATGATGTGGTGGTCAAAAAAAATGAGCTGGACCAGGGGGTTGAAATCATTTTTGACGTCACGGAAAAGCCCAGTGTCAGAAACATCAAATTTTCCAAAAACCGGGTGTATAAAGATGATGAATTGTTCGGTGTGATTGACACCAGCACCGGTTCCATCCTCAATGTTTACAAAATCAACGCTGATGTGGAAAAAATCAAGCGTCTGTATACGGAAAAAAACTTTCATAACTGCCAGGTGCATTATGAAACAAAATCCCTGGAAAACAACCAGGCTGACATAGTCTTTGTTGTGGATGAAGGCGAGAAAATAAAAATTGAAGCCATTACGTTTGAAGGCAATACCTATTTTACAGACAAAAAAATTAAAAAAACCATGGAGACCAGTGAAAAAGGATTCTGGTCATTTATAACCACTTCCGGAGATCTGGACCGGACCGAATTGGAAAATGATGTTGTCCGCATTGAATCTCTTTACAAAAACAACGGATTCATCGATGTCAAGGTATCTGATCCTGAAGTGGAAATGGGAGAAGAAAGTATTTCCATTGGTTTCAAGATCGAGGAAGGAAGTCAGTACAAGACCGGAAAAGTTGATATCACAGGGGATATTCTTACATCCAGAGAAGACCTGCTTGAAAAACTGCAGTCCAAAAAAGCGGAGCTATACAACCGGGAATTGATCCGCAAGGATCTTTTGGGTCTCAATGACTTTTATTCCAACCGCGGATATGCCAATGTAGAGATATCGCCTCTGGTACAAAAAGATGAGGCGGCAAAACAGGTGAATATCACCTTTAAGATTACGCAGGGTGAGCCGGTATTTTTCAATAGGATCATCATCACTGGCAACACCAAAACAAGGGATAAGGTTATTCGGCGGGAAATGGCGGTAAAAGAACAGGGCAGGTATTCCATGGCCGGTATCCAGCGCTCCTACCGGAACCTGGGGGTAAAAGATTATTTTGAAAATATTGAAATCACCCCGGTTAAAACCCAGATTCCCAACCAGCGGGATCTTGAGGTTAATGTTACGGAAAAAGCCACGGGGAACTTTTCTTTTGGCGGTGGATTTTCCACTGCTGACGGTCCGTTCGGCCAGGTATCTCTGGAAGAAAGAAACCTGTTCGGCCGGGGCCAGAACCTGAAAATGCTGGCCAGAATTTCAGGGGAAACCGGTCTGTACGATCTGGGGTTTACCGAGCCGTGGATTTTTGACAGGCCTATTTCCGCAGGGATTAATATTTACAAACTTGAAAAAGAGTTCGAGCATTATGAACGAAATGCCATCGGGCTGACCCTCAGGTCTGCTTACCGACAGCTGTGGGATTATACAACCATCGGGATAGAGTACAATGTGGAAGATTTTGAAGTGGAAAATGTGGAAACTGCCTTTACCAATGTAACAGAAGGTGATTTTTTCACATCCAGTATCAAACCCTATATCAGCTATGATTCCAGGAACCATTATTTTCTGCCCACCAGGGGAATTTTCAGTAAATTTTCCGTACAGTATGCCGGAGAATTTCTGGGCGGTGATATTGATTATACAAGGTATATTGCCGAAGCCGGCTTCTGGAAGCCGCTGTTCTGGAAATTCACCGGTGCTTTTCATGTGGAAGGCGGGTACCTGGATGACCGGACCAATGGCCAGATTGATCTGGACTGGGAACGGTTTTATCTGGGTGGGATAAATTCCGTCAGGGGATTTGACAAATATGACATCAGTACCCAGGACAAGGGTGACCCGATTCTGCGCGGTGGTGAAAAATATATACAGTTTAATCTGGAGCTGATTTTCCCCATCCAGGAAGATATGGGCGTGGCCGGTGTTCTGTTTTATGACAGAGGAGATGTATACCGGATCAGCGAGGATATTGATCTGACAGACCAGTTTTCCAGTATCGGATTTGAGCTGCGGTGGAATTCTCCCATGGGACCCATCCGGCTTGCCTATGGCATCGTTGTGGAAGGTAAGGATGTCATGGATACCGGTGACGGCCAATTTGATTTTTCCATCGGTGCATTTTTCTAAAATATTTTATTTTTGTGGAGGAAACCATGAAGCGTGTAAGCATTGCAAGTATCATATGGATTGTTTTTATGGGATTTATACCTGCAGCATTTGCTGCAGATTCGGCTAAGATCGGTGTGATCAACTTTGAAAAAATCATGAAAGAATCCAGTGCCGGAAAGATGAACCAGAAGATTCTCAATACCAGGGGCCAGGAACTCAAAGACAAACTGGAAAAAGAAAAACAAATTCTGGATGAAGTTAACAAAGCCCTTGAAAGGGAATCTCTGGTTCTCAGTGGAGAAAAAAAGAGAGAAAAAGAACGTGATTTCAGAATTCAGATCAATGATTTTAAAAAAATGCAGGAAGATTTTGCCAATGAATTAAAAAATCTTGAAATAAAACTGATCAATGAAATGCAAAAATCGGTATTCGATATTGCCAATGATATCGGTAAAAAAGAAAAATATTTACTGATTATTGAAAGAAAAAATGCCGGTGTGATTTATATTGCCGATCATGTTGACATAACCGATACCATTATCGAAAAATATAATGCCCTGGTTGCCAGCGGCAGTTAATTGCCGGCATCTTGCCCCATGAAATTTCTTGTCAAAGACATTGCAGCACTGATCAATGCCCGGCTGTCCGGAGATCCTCTGCTGCCCATTACCGGTGTCTCTTCTTTTGACACCGCCGCATCGTCGGATATCACTTTTGCCGGTGATGCATCATATCTGTCACGTCTGAATCAGACGTGTGCCGGCGCTGTGATCATCCCTTTTTGTGATATGGAAAAAGTGAACCATCCCTGTGTTTTGCAAACGGATAATCCCAGGCTGGCGTTTTTTGAAGTGGTGAACCATTTTCATCCGGTATCATTACCTGCCCCGGGCATCAGTGCGCTTGCCGTTATCGGTGACAACTGCAAAGTTGGAGCTGATGTGACCATAGATGCCCACGTGGTCATCAAAGACAATGTGGTCATCAAGGACGGGGTGCATATCATGCCCCATGTGTATATCGGAGACGGATGTGTTGTGGGGGAACACTGTGTTCTCAAGCCCAATGTCACCCTCATGGACCGCTGCTGCCTGGGGGACCATGTCACTGTCCACCCGGGATCGGTTATCGGATCTGACGGGTATGGATTTGTCCAGAATGCCGGTACCCATGTCAAACTGTCCCATACCGGGCATGTCAGGATAGGGGACCATGTGGAAATCGGTGCCTGCAATACCATTGACCGGGGTACCCTTGGCATCACCAGCATCGGTTCCGGTGTAAAAACCGACAACCAGGTGCATATTGCCCACAATGTGACCATCGGAGACAATACCCTGGTGGTGGCCCAGGCAGCCATCGCAGGTTCCACCCGGGTGGGAAAAAATGTTATCATAGCAGGAAAAGCCGGTATTTCAGGTCATTTGACCATTGGCGACAATGTTATAGTAGGACCGTATGCCGGTGTTTCCTCTTCTGTTCAAGAAAACCAGATTGTGTCGGGCATTCCCCACATGCCCCATAAAACCTGGCTCAAGGTCGTTAATATTATCAGCCGGCTGCCGGGCATGAGAAAAACACTCCTGTCCCTTGAAAAGCGGCTTAATTCACTTGAAAGCATCATAAACCAATCGGAGCCCCAATGATTCACCCCACAGCCATTATCGACGGTTCGGCTGAAATTGGTAACAATGTTACCATCGGTCCCTATACCATTGTCAAATCAGATGTACACATCGGTTCCAATACCACTATCGGGTCCCATACCACCATTGACAATTATGTCTCCATAGGAGAAGACTGCCAGATATTCCAGTATGCCGCCATTGGCGGTGCCCCCCAGGATTTGAAATTTCATGGAGAAAAAAGTTACCTGAAGATTGGCCGGGGCTCCATTATCCGGGAATTTGTCACCATCAACCGGGGCACCGAGACCGGGGGGGGTATCACGGAAGTGGGGGAAGAAAATTACCTGATGGCTTATACCCATATCGCCCATGACTGTAAAACCGGCAGACAGGTAATTCTGGCCAACAATTCCACCCTGGCCGGGCACATTGAAATAGGAGACCATGCCACCATCGGGGGACTTGTGGCCATTCACCAGTTTGTAAAAATCGGTGATTTTGCCTATATCGGCGGCAAGTCCGCCGTGGTCAAGGATATCCCGCCCTATGTCATTGCAGCCGGGGACCGGGCCGCCCTGCACGGCCTCAATAATGTGGGACTCAAACGGCACCAGTTTTCCTCTTTTGCTTTGGGGGAACTCAAAAAAGCCTACCGGATTTTTTTCAGAATCGGATTGACCGTGAAACAGGCCTCGGAAAGGGTGAAAGCAGAAGTGGAACAAATTCCCGAAGTAAAGAATTTTACAGATTTTATCGTTAATTCAAACCGGGGTATCACCAGATAAAAAAAATGAAAATCGGACTCATCGCAGGCGGTGGTCAGTTTCCGCTCCTGTTTGCAAAAAAAGCCGCCCAAAAAAATATAACAGTTGTTGCTGCCGGTTTTTTTTCCGAAACAGACCCGGTTCTGGCTGAGCACGTGAATGCATTTCAATGGCTGTATCTGGGCCAGATCTCCAGACTGGTGAAATATTTCAAACGCCATGACATCCTTCAGGCAGTGATGCTGGGAAGTATTAAAAAAACCACTATTTTCAAAGATATCCGACCTGATTTCAAAGCCCTGGCATTTATTGCCAAAACCGGTTACAGCCATGACAATACTGTCCTGGGTGCATTTGCTGATCTTATGCAAAAAGAGGGTATTGAGATTAAACCATCCACCTTTTTACTGCCCGAACTGATCAGCCCGCCCGGCTGCTGGACCAGAAGATCTTTGGACAAGGCGGAAAAAAAAGATGCCTTCCAGGGATGGAGGCTGGCCAAAGCCATTGGGGAACTGGATATCGGCCAGTGCGTCGTGATCAGCAACGGCACGGTTCTGGCCGTGGAAGCCATTGAGGGAACCGATGCCGCCATCATGCGGGGAGGAAATCTTGCCCGGGGCAACGGGGCTGTGGTGGTAAAATTATCCAAACCACAGCAGGATATGCGTTTTGACCTGCCTTCGTCAGGCGCTGATACTATCCAGACCATGGTATCAGCCGGTGCCACGGTGCTGGTTCTGGAAGCAGGCAGATCTCTGGCATTTGACCGGCAGCAGATGATTGACCTGGCTGATCACCACAACATTGCCATCCTGGCTTTGAATGATGATGATATTCCATGAATATGTCCAGGGGCCATGTCATGGTATTGACTGGAGAACCATCCGGTGATGTGCACGGGGCATCCCTGGTAAGGGCCATGCAGCGCCTTGATCCAGCATTGAACTTTTCAGGTATCGGCGGTGCCTGTATGGCAGATGCTGGTGTGGATCTGTTTTTTTCCATTAAAAATTTGTCCGCCATGGGGCTGACAGAAGTTATTTTTCAGTTCAGATCCATCAAGCAGGCCTTTGAATGTTTCACATCACAGCTGAGGGCAAAACAGCCGGGTCTGCTCATTCTTATTGATTATCCCGGGTTCAACCTCAAAGCCGCCCGGTTTGCCAAAAAACATACCACAACCAGGGTGTTTTATTATATAACCCCCAAAATATGGGCCTGGAACAGGTCCCGCATCTGGCAGATAAAACGGTTTGTGGACCATGCAGGCCTGATTTTTCCCTTTGAGGAAAAATTGTATAAAAAAGCAGGTATCCCTGCCACTTATGTGGGAAATCCTTTGATGGACCAATATCCTCTTGCAGTCACACCCAAACCCCAAAAAACAGCAACCCCTTCAAATCCCTGGATTATCGGGCTTTTACCGGGGTCCAGAAAAACGGAAATACAAAAACTGCTGGATCTGATGGTGGCTGCCGCTAAAATGATCCAGAAACACCGGCCTGATACCAGGTTTCTGGTCTCTGCAGCAGATGCAATTCCTTTGCAGAGCATTGAATCAGTTCTGGCATCCCATAAAGAAACAGGTTTGTTCACCCTGATCAGCGGCAGCCCCAGGCAGATTTTTGAGCAGGCAGATATGCTCATTGCTGCCTCCGGCACCATTACACTGGAAGCAGCCCTGTGGAAAATACCCACCATCATTGTCTATAAAATGTCGCCTGTGAGTTTCAAGATTGCCAAAATTGTGGTAAAGGTAAAATATGCCGGTTTGGCCAATCTCATTGCCGGCAGGCAGGTGATGCCTGAACTGCTGCAGACTGAGGCCAGTTCCCGAAATATATGTGCAACCGCCCTGGATATGCTGGACAACCTGCCTGAATATTCCCAAAAACTTGTGTCGGTTCGACGGCTGCTGGGGTCTGCCGGTGCTGCAGCACGGGCAGCAAAAATCGCTCTGGATCTTTTGGCCCGAACCAATGTTGATGACCGGCCAAGTCTTGGTTTGACAAACACCAATAAACCTTATTAAAGTAACCTGATTATAATATACCTTTTGAAGGAAAGAATCGATTTTGATGACTTTTGAGATGACCCTGCTGATCATTTGTCTTGTATTATCCGGTTTTTTTTCATCTTCTGAAACCGCGCTTTTTTCCATTTCCAAGATCAAAGCACTCCATATTGCAAAAGACGGGTCCAGAACCGGGCATCTGATCCTGAAAATGAAACAGGATGCCCACACCCTGTTAACAACCATTCTCATAGGCAACAACCTGGTGAACATCGGGGGATCCGCACTGGCCACATCCATTGCCATCTCCCATTTTCAATCCAATGCCGTGGGCATTGCCACAGGGGGTATGACATTTGTTATTCTGGTATTTGGAGAAATTTTTCCCAAATCCTTTGCCACCCAGTACAGCGTACTTGTGGCCAGGGGGGTTATTTTCCCTCTTTTCTGGCTCTCCAAGATCTTCTGGCCCCTGATTCTGGTCCTCAATTTCATCCCCAAACTCCATGGAGCAGTCAATCCGAAATACCACGCTGTTACCGAAGATGAACTCATGACCATGGTGGAAGTGGTGGAGGAGGAAGGAGAAATCAAGGAAGCGGAAAAAGAATATATCACCAATATTTTTGAATTTGATGACACCTCCTGCTGTGAAATCATGACCCCCCGGGCTGATATGTATGTGGTGGATGTGGAGCAGAAACCGGATATCCAGGCCATTTTGAAAACCGGATACTCCAGGATTCCGGTTATTGAAAACAGTATTGACAATGTCATCGGCATCCTGCATCTGAAAGATCTGTTTGCCAGCTTTCAGAAGCTGACCACATCTGAAGACAAAATCGCTTCCCTGGATATCAAAACCATCATGAAAAAACCCTATTTTATTCCTGAATCCAAAAAACTGGATTCCCTGCTCCAGGAATTCAAGGCCAAAAAAAGCCACATGGCCATCGTGGTGGATGAACACGGCGGTGTGTCCGGCCTGGTGACCCTGGAGGATGTGGTGGAAGAGATCATCGGGGAGATAATTGATGAAACCGACAGGCTGGTGCCGGATATCGTCCGCCTCAAGGGCAACAAGTGGCTGGTGGCGGGCAGGATTGATGTGGATGACCTGAACAAGGAAATCGATATCAATATCCCGGAATCTGCAAGTTATGACACGTTTTCCGGTTTTTTTCTTGAGCAGATCGACCGGATACCCCAGCCTGGAGAATCCATTATCATTGATAAATGGAGTGCAACCGTCAAGGATATGGACGGCAACCGCATTCAGTCCTTTATTGTTAAAAAAGAGTAAGTTACAGAAGAAAGAAGAGAGATGAACATGGTGGATATTACCGCAGATACCCAGCTTTTTTGTGTGCTCGGCAACCCGGTGTCTCACTCCAAAAGCCCTTTGGTACATAACCGGGCCTTTGCAGAGAACAAGATAAATGCCGTGTATCTGGCGTTTGCACCACAAGATATCGGCCGGGCAGTGGATGCCATAAGGCAATTGCATATAAAGGGCGCATCCATAACCATTCCGTTTAAACAAAGCATCATGCCACATCTGGACTGGATAGATGAGCAGGCCCGGACCATTGGCGCGGTCAACACCATTGTCAACCAGGAGGGCCGGTTGCTGGGATACAATACTGACAGCCAGGCGGCAATTCTTCCTTTGGCCCCTTTTGGTATTGCCCAAAAAAAAATTCTGGTCATCGGGGCAGGGGGGGCGGCCAGGGCTGTTGCCTTTGGCATTCACAGCCATAAGGGCTGTCTGACAATCACCAACCGCTCTGAAGACCGCGGCAGGGAACTGGCTTTGGCCTATGGGGCCCGATTTGTGCCCCTGGACAAACTCACCGGCCCGGGTTTTGACATCATCATCAACACCACGGCCATGGGCATGGACCCTAATGCAGGTGTGCTGGCCTGTCCGGCAGCGTGCCTTACCCAGGATACCGTGGTCATGGATGTGGTCTATTCGCCTTTGCATACCCGTTTGATCAGCATGGCCCGGGAAAAGGGATGCACGGTTATTGACGGTTTGGACATGTTTGTGGCCCAGGCAGCAGCCCAATTTTTTTTGTGGACCGGGATTTCACCGGAAATGAAAAAAATGCGGCAGTCGGTCCTGGACCTTCTGAATTTTCAATCCTGTTAGCCAAGGTATATTTTTTATGAAACAGATAGCTCCCAGGCAGATTTCTGATCAGAATGTGACAATCCCGGGATCCAAAAGCATTTCCCACCGCATGCTCATCTGTGCGGCATTATCCGGCCAGACATCTTACATCAAAAATCTGCTGCATTCCCGGGATATTGATCTGACCATGCATGCATTATCCTGCATGGGGGCGGATATTACCAAAACCGATTCAGACAGCATCTGTGTCACAGGTTTTTCAGGACACCCCGGGCCATATGAAGATCCCATTTATCTGGAAAACTCGGGTACTTCCATGCGGCTTATGGCAGGGATTGCCGGTCTGGGTGCCACCCCGTACATCCTCACCGGGAATGCGCGCATGTGCACCCGTCCCATGAAAGAACTGCTGGATGCCCTGAACCAGATCGGCATTGATGCAAAATCCGACACCCCCCAGGGATTTCCCCCGGTAACCATCCAGGGAAAAAGCCGCCAGGGCGGTGTGGTTCATCTGGATTGTTCAAAAAGCAGCCAATACCTGTCCGCCCTGCTCATGTCCGGGCCTTTCATGTCACAGGGTTTGACCATAAAGCTTGTTTCGCCACCGGTTTCCTCCCCCTACATCGACCTGACCCTGGATGTGATGAAACAATTTCAGGTGAATGCCGGCAAAACAGATGACACCACTTATGAGGTTCCTGGCGGCCAGACCTATATGGCCGGCAGCCATGCAGTGGAACCGGATCTGTCCAATGCCGGATATTTCTGGGCAGCCGCAGCTGTCACCGGGCAGAAAATCGGCGTGGAAAATATCGGTTCCCGGTCTTTGCAGGGGGATTTCAGGCAGATCTATATACTGGAAAAAATGGGGTGTTCCCTGTTTTTTGAAGACAACAGCGTGGCAGTGAAAGGCAATGTGCTGTCAGCAGTGGATGTGGATATGTCAGACACCCCGGATGCGGTACCGGCCATTGCCGTGGTGGCAGCCTTTGCCAAAGGAACTACCAGGATCTTTAATATCGGGCATCTGCGGGAAAAAGAATGCGACCGCATCCATGCGGTCGC
>JAABRW010000032.1 GCA_011390695.1 Desulfotignum sp. | reverse complement strand
TGAATTTGTCTTTTCCGACGGCCACGGTATCGCCGCTTTTACCCAATGGTTTGACAATACCGATGATTTGGATAAGGTGGATTGGAACATAGTATATGCTGATTTCTGGGCAGACACCATGGATGACATGGACCGTCAGCGACGTAAACAGGCTGAATTTCTGGTGCACCGATTCTGTCCGTGGGATCTGATCATTCGGATCGGTGTTTTGAATGACACTGTCAAAAAAACGGTTGAGCGTATTCTGGAACAAAAAAACTGTTCTTTGCCGGTGGACGTCTGCCGGCACTGGTATTATTAGCCGGGAGGAAACTTACAATGATTGAACCCGCCAGTGGAAATATCCTTAAAGACGATGCAGAGGCCCTGGTCAATACAGTGAACTGTGTCGGGGTGATGGGCAAGGGAATTGCCTTGCAGTTCAAGAAGGCGTTTCCCGATAATTTCAAGGCATACGAAGCCGCCTGTCGGAGAAATGAGGTTCAGCCCGGCCGGATGTTCGTGTATCAAATCGGGGACATGTTCAAACCCAGGTATATTGTCAATTTTCCAACCAAGCGCCACTGGCGAAGCAAAAGCCGGTATGAAGATATTGAAAGCGGTTTACAGGCCCTGGTGCGGGAAATACAGGAAAGGCAAATCCGGTCGATTGCCATTCCCCCATTGGGTTCCGGACTGGGAGGGTTGCAATGGGCGCGGGTCAAGGGCATGATCGAAGGGGCATTCAAGAACATGCCGGACATTCAGGTGAGGCTTTACGAACCCAAAGGCGCTCCAGATGCCAGAGATATGCCGGTGGGGACCTCCCAGCCGAAGATGACGGTGGCCCGGGCCGTGCTCATCAAGCTCATGAAGCAGTATTCGCGGTTTGCATACCGGTTGACCCTGCTGGAGATACAGAAGCTGGCTTATTTTCTTCAGGAATCAGGCATGGATCTGAAATTGCGGTATGTCAAACACTTCTATGGCCCTTATGCGCACAATCTAAACAAAGTGCTGGAAATTCTCGAAGGGCACCATATCCGGGGGTATGGGGATACCCAGAAACCGGATGTGGAAATAAATTTGCTTCCAGATGCGGATAAAACTGCTGACCAGTTCCTTAATCAGGATGCAAATGCTGCCAGGCATCTTGAGCGAGTGGCCGATCTTGTGGATGGGTTTGAAACCCCTTATGGCATGGAGCTGCTGGCGTCGGTTCACTGGGCAGCTGTCCATGACGGAGATGTTTCTGACGGACAAACTGCTGTGTCAGCCATGGCCCGTTGGAACGATCGCAAACGGAACTTGTTCAAGCCGGCACATATCCACTCAGCCTGGGAGAGACTTCGGATCGAAGGGTGGGTAAACGCATAAAAAACAGGTGGGAGAGGATACCATGAAGCTTTCAGAAGAGGACCAGCAGTTACTTGGTGAATTGTGCAGCCAGAACGATGTGAACCTGGTCAAGGTGCAAAAACTGCTGGAAACGGTTTATGACTATGAGTTCAAAGAACGTCGGACCGGGATATATGATGCTTTGCGGGAAATTCTGAAGAAAAATATGGGGCACGGGAAATGAAAAAATCCGAGGAGGTTGAACATTATGCCCGTGATCCGATCAGACTTATCGATATATTGGACAAGGTCATTAAAAGATACAATCAAAAAAAGCCGCCAGAGATGAAAGCGGATAGAGTAATCCAATATAATGAAATTTCTAAAACCATCGATCGGCTCAAGGAAACAGGAACGATCGTGCCGGATGAGTTACGAAGATTAAAAATTGAGTTGTCCCACGAGGCTGAAACATATGAAAAAGAAAATGAACGGTTTCAAAATGCGGTCCAAGACCTTAAGGAGATAGAATTCAGACTCGGAAACAGTCTTACGCAGGTTCGGGCAATACTGTCAAACGCCACAAATGACAAAAAATACATCCCAAAAGTTAGACGGTATGTTAAGCGAACATCTCCTGCCATTTTGGCAAAGGAGCTTAGAAAAGCATTGCGGGAGCTGGGAGGATCTGGAAAAAAGGCTGAAGTCCTTCAAAAAATGGAACAAAACTTGAACGGTAAATTTAAATCACAGGACTTGGAAAAGGACGTTCAAGGAAACATGAATTGGAAAAAATGGGCTGTGGCTGAAAAAACCAAAATGATCAAATCGGGAACAATAAAATCAGGAAGTCGATTTGGAGTTTGGGAACTTCGAAGGAAATAAAAAAATGAAATCCATTAAACTCACCCCTTCCAAAGGATAAAATGATGAACGAATGTATCGATCATTATATCAAAAATCCAAATCTCCTGATTGAGCTGTGTCGGAATGTTATTGACGGGATAGATGGTACACCACCCAATTCGAATACTTCTGAAAAAGAGGCCCAGCTTCGAGAAATAGCCAGAGCAGTCGAGCAATTGGAAAAAAAGGGAGTTCCAGTTCCGGGCGGTCTTCGAGCAGAAAAAACGCGACTTGCGGCAAATCTGGAAATTCAGGTTCAGTCTGATCAGACATTACGACATCTCGCCCAAGAACTCGATGTCATTGTCAAGGAACTCAACAAAAGGCTGGGTATCAATAAAAGTAAAACCAAAACCCCTAAGTCACGAAAGAAAAGATTTCACACATCCAGGACTGATAGAAAGATCCTTCGGAAAAATATCATTAAGGCTTTGCAAACTTTGGGCGGAAAAGCCAATGTTACAGATGTGCTTGAAGAAATGGGTCGTCAGATGAAAGCCGAATTGCTACCCGGTGATTTGGAGTGGCGTGAAAACACCAATATGTATGTCTGGCAGCACAGCGCCCATTGGGAGCGTTACAGAATGACACAGGACGGCACACTCCGTGGCGATTCCCCACGTGGGTATTGGGAGCTTAATGGGGACCAAAAATGAAATTCCGCAAACTGATCATCGAAAATTTCAAATCATTCCAGTTCGCCTGATTAAGGAGGATTTATGTTGCCAAAAGAGATAACGACCCATATCAAAGCGCTGGATCAATGGCTGGATCAATTGAATCAAATTTCTGCCCCACCCCGGGGTTTATCTGCAAAGGAACTCAAGCAACTGCAGGCTGTCAACAAAGCGGTTGAGAACCTTCAGCGTAACAATATTCCTGTGCCGGAAGATTTGCGCCGCCTCAAACTGGAACTCTCCGCCCGGGATGTCACTGGATATCAGAACCAGGAGGTGGAGAAGCAATTAAATGCAGTCGAAACGGTTATTCGAGCACTTGGAAAAACAATCCAAAACGCCCGGTCCCATAGAGAAAGACTGAAAACAACGAGACCGGCTGGGGGCAAGAAAAAAAATTATGGGGTATCATTGCTGGATCTCATTCAGGACGGCTTGTTGTCCCCTGATGATCATCTGGAACTGCAATGGCTTAAGAACGGCCCTGTCCACAAAGGTAAGGTCATGGATGATGGCAAAGTGATGCTCAAAACGCCCGATGGATGGAAAGCTTATAATTCGTTATCAACTGCTGCATCACAAATGGCTGAGCGTTCTTTGAACGGCTGGACTCATTGGCGGCGGGTTAATTCTGATGGAACCACCACATCATTTGAAGATATTCGATCACAGTACATCCAAAAGGGGATGGCAAGATGAAATTCCGCAAACTGACCATCGAAAATTTTAAATCATTCCAGTTCGCCACGGAAATTCGTTTCCCGATGGATGAAGACGGTCGAAGCATCTTTTTGATCGGGGGCATGAATGGCGCTGGCAAAACCTCCATCATGGAAGCGATCAATTTTTGTCTGTATGGGGCCAAGGTGGACGAAATCTTCCGCAACATCAACCGCAGGGAAAAGGCCCGGGGAAATGTTTTGGTATCTTTTGAACTGGTGATGGAAATGGATGACCTGTCAGAGCTGGTGGTCAAACGTTCCTGGAGTGCGGGTGTGACGGAGGATCCCAAACCTCGAGATTTGACCGAACGGCTGGTGGTGGTGCGCGATGGGAAAAGAGTATCGGTTCAAAACCGGGAAATCTGGCAGGATTTTATCCGTTCCATGATCCCGCCGGGCATTACCCAGTTTTTTTTCTTTGATGGAGAGAAAATACAGGCAATTGCAGCCGACGATCACTCTGAGGTGCGGCTGAAATCATCCCTGGAATCGGCCTTGGGGATCCAATACATTAACCGACTGGCCACTGACATCCTTTATATCAAAAATGAAGAGCGAAAAGGGTTTGTGGAAATTTCAGATGAAGACCTGGATTTCAAGCAGAGTGAGTTAAAGAAAGAACGCAGTAAGCTGACCCGCCGTCAGAAAGAGCGGGAGCAGGTGCAGCAGGAATTGTCTGAGTTCAAGGAACAGCTGGAGCATGCCAGGCAGCGCTTCTCAGCGGCCTTTCATACCGAACCGGAAACACGTGAAACCCTGCAAGCCAATGAAAAAAAACGAATTCAGGCATCCAATCGCCTGGCACAAGTAGAAAGTGAAATCCGGACTTTGTGTGAAAAAATGTTGCCGTTTGCCATCACCGGCAGACTGTTTGGGCCGATGCGGCAACAGATCGAAGCAGAAAGGGAATCTGCCGGCAGTGAAGCCATCAAGGAAAACGCTGCCTTTTTGGCCAAAAAAATCGTCCGTGTGGTGGAAGAGCCCGAACCGATTTATCGGGAGACATTGTCAAATGAAAAAATGGCAGAGCTGGAACGGCGCATCTTTCGGCTGCTCAGGGAGGGAGATTCCAAAGGAGAGGTACTTCGGATATTGAATCTTTCCGACCGTGATGCGGCACGAGTACTCAACAAGATGGAATCTTTGGAAAACGGGGATGTGTTTCTGCTCAAACCATTGCTGGAGGAAAAAAGAGAACTGGCCTCTCAGGTCCGCAAGCTTGAAGGATTAAGCCAGACAGGCATGATGAGTGAATCCGAAACCCAGCTGTTCGAGCAGCTCAATGCAGAAATTGAGAGCTGCGCCACCCAGATTGGACGGAAATCGGAACAATTGCGGTTGCTGGAGGAGGAATTGCTTGGGCTTGAACACCGGATCACCGCCATCGAGATGGAGATTGAAAGACTGTACGAAAGGCATCATGTCTCCAGGGAGCGGGCTGAATTTATCCAGGAATGTGATGCCATTGCCGGCGTACTCAATCAATTCGTGGTGCGGCTTCGGAAAAATAAGGTTCACCTGTTGCAAGAAAAAACCTTTGAAATGTACCACCTTCTGTCCAGCCGCAGCGGGTTGATCAAGGATATTATCATTGATGACAAGACTTATGAAATTCGTATTTCCGACCGAAATGGTCATGAGATCAAGAAATCCGGGCTTTCCGCCGGCGAAAAGGAAGTGTTCGCTGTTTCTTTGTTGTGGGGCCTGGCTCAGACCAGTCAGCTGAAACTGCCCATTGTGATCGATACCCCTTTGTCCCGGCTGGACAGCACCCACAGGGATAACATCGTCAACAATTATTTTCCCAATGCCGGAGAACAGGTGATCATACTGTCCACGGACACCGAAATCGACAAGAACTATTACCGAACGCTCAAAATTTTTCTCAATGGTGCCGGAAGACTGGTATTTGATCAGCAGCGGGAGTTGACGACATTTCAGGAAGGATATTTCTGGGAGAATTAAACCATGGCCGATCGACTGTACACATCCAATGAAGCGGACGAAGTTCTCAGCGCCCTGAGATTTGAAACCAAACTGGAAAAGGCAACCCTGGCACGCATGGCTTTTGCCATCTCCCTGACAAAGGAAGGGCCAGATGTGGTACCGAGCACCAGTTTTTCCGGCGCTGAGATGAAACGCCCCACGTTTGTGGGTGAAGACGAAATTTTTATGCGGGCGCTGATCTCTCACGTTTACAACAAAAGTGACATGGATGAAGACAGGTTTTTTTCCAATCGTTCCATTGTCAAAAATCATATTGACAGCGGTGCTGAATTGATGGGGAGGTTGTATCAGGAATGCGGCCGTGATGCGGACAGCCTTTTGATGCGCTTGGTTGAAGAAGTTGAATTTGGGGGGCGGCGGGAAACAGCAGGGCATGGTCTGGATATTTTTATCGGCCGGACACTTTTGCAGCAGCAGGAAATGATCATGGAGATCAACAATACCGCCAAACATGCCAACTCCCACCTGGCCATCATGGGCAAACCCGGTACTGGAAAAACACAGTTTGTTTTAAAGATTTTGACCGATATTCGCCAACAATCTAATTATCAGACCAATTTCATTTATTTCGATTACAAAGGGGATGTGGTGGACAATGAACGATTCCTGGAGGCTGCCAAGGTCCATCCCTTTCGGCTACTCCAGGGTGGAGAGAGCCTGCCCATCAATCCTTTTGTTCTGCCTGGCTACGATGAACAGACAGTAAATGTGTCAGCCCGTGAAAAGGCGGAAAGCTTTGCTTCCATTAACAGCAAACTGGGAGTGGTACAAAGAGGCGCATTGACCGAGGCGATCCGGGCAGCTTATGCACAACGAGCCGATTCAAATACCCCATATCCGGATTTTCATGATGTGTACCGCATGGTTGCCGACATGTATGAAGCGGATAATAAAAAAGATGACAGCCTTATCGAAGTTTTGCGGGACCTTTCGGATTTTGATCTGTTCTGGCGGCATGGAAGTGATGTGGCACCCATCGACAAAATTTCCAGTAGAACTTTGCTGATCGATGTCCATGCCATGCCGGTTTTAAAGGAACTGGTGGCGTATCTGGTGATCGAACGTCTTTATAAAGAGATGGCATTGTTGCCTGACAGCCCGGTCCGGGATGGCCGGCGAACCATTCGCTCCATCCTGGTCATCGACGAGGCCCACAACTACCTGAGTCAGCGCAATATATTT
>JAABRW010000031.1 GCA_011390695.1 Desulfotignum sp. | reverse complement strand
GCTGCCCGGCCGATCATCACCGCATCGCATCCGGTCTGGTCCATCATGGCTGCGGCATCCTGCACCGTGTGAATATCACCATTGCCGATAACCGGTATGGATATGTGTTTTTTGACTTGCGTGATGAGGTGCCAGTCTGCAGTTCCTGTAAATCCCTGGGCTGCTGTGCGCGGATGCAGAATGAGGGCATCCACACCCGCATCCTGGGCAATCTTTGCCAGGCCCAGGGCCTGGGAACCCGACCGGTCCCAGCCGGATCTGATTTTGATGGTAAACGGCAGGCTGGTGGCCTTTCGCACCGCCTGTAAAATGGCCCGGCTGTTTTCCATATCCTGCATCAATGCAACGCCTGCCCCCTGTTTTATGATTTTTTTTACACTGCATCCGAAATTGATATCCAGAATATCTGCCACACCCATTGCTTCTATGGCGGCTGCAGCCCTGGCCATTATTTCCGGTTCTCTTCCGAAAATCTGGACCGAAAAGGGTTTTTCCATTTTATCTGTCCGCAGCAAAGTCACGGTTTTTTGTGAGTTGTAAAAAAGGCCTTTGGCACTGATCATTTCAGAGCAGACTACGGCACAGCCGCATTCTTTTACAAGCCGGCGGAAGGGCAGGTTGGTTATACCGGCCAGGGGTGCCAGAAAAGTTTTGCCGGGGATGGCCAGAGAACCGATTTTCATTGTAAAATCCCTTGTTTTATTCTGGTATCCATTTCCGTGTTTGCATAACAGAACAGGCAGTTGTGAAAGCAGGGATGGTCCTGGTAGGATCCGATATCAACGGCAAGGGTGCACCTGCATCCTTTTTTTGCCCGCTGTCCGTAATCCCGGCGGATTTCAGGGATACCCCCGTATAGTTTTTTCAGCAAATGACCATTGATACAGGCATTTTCACAGATATTTTCACCCTTTGATTTTACTGCGTTATACAGTTCTGCTTCGCAGCACAGGTGGAGCCGGATCTGTTTTTTTTCAAGCTGGGCAGCCATGCGGCAGATCAGCTGTTCTTTGTCTGCCGGTGAAGGGTCTGTGAAACAGATGAAAGCCCTGCCTGTTCTGGTAAGATACCGGATACGGGTGTCAACTTTGCGGTATGGATCATAAAAGCTGGTGACACAAACCGTAATACCCATGGCTGCGATGGCTTCTGCAATGTAAAGGAAATCAGCCAGATTGTTTTTTTCACAACAGGTGTCATCCGTGTAAAAGCAGATGGGGTCAAACCGCCAGGCAACCGCATCCGGACCGAACCGCTCTGCCAGCGCTTTTGCCTGATCAAGCCGGATATCCAGGTCGGGCAGGCATGGTTCCAGCAGGGGGGATGTGGAATTGATGGTGAAATTGAAAAACAGATGAAACCCCATATCCGCCAGAATCCTGTGGGCATCAAGATCCAGAAACGGTCCATAATTTTTTGACCAGAACACGATGCTGTGGGTGTTTTCCGGGCTGACGTTCACCTGTCTGGGTTTCCGGGTAAAGGGATTGACCGTGGTAAATTTCTGCTGCCGGATCTGTTTGAGAAACCATGGGGTATACCATGCCGGAATATCTGTCCGCCTGGAGGCGGAAATAACTTTATCCCGGTCAGTGGTCATTTCTTTTTTTCTTCAGGTCGGCAAAGGATATGATCCGGCCCGGTTCCGGATTTTGCGCATCAACCGGTTCTTTTTTCGAAGGATCTGTTTTTTGGTTCTGCGGCAGATCAGGCGTTTCCTTGGGGGCTTTTACGGTTTCCAGTCGCATTTTTTTGCCGTTCATCTGGAATTCTGTGCCATTGATATAATCGTCTTTCAGTATCCAGGTAACGGCCTGTAAAGGGATCTGGAGCATGAGAAGCGTTATCCGGTACCAGTCTTTTTTATGGTCGGGCAGAATATTTTCAACCCTGGCAAAGGACACAGGGTTTTCTTCCAGATAAATTAGTACCACATCATTGATAGTTGCCATGGGGCTCCTTTTTAAATTTTCTTGTTTGCTGATGAAATATAACATATTCTTGGGGGTATCAAAAGAATGGAATGGAATGCACATGGGTATGTATGATAAAAAATGGCGCATATTTTCTCTGGTGGGGGTGTCAATTTTCATGTCCACCCTGGATTCCAGCATTGTCAATGTGGCATTGCCTTATATTATGGAAGATTTGTCCTCGGATGTAAAAACCGTGCAATGGGTGGTGGTGATTTATCTGCTCACGGTCTCCTCTCTTTTGCTTACCTTTGGCAGGCTGTCTGACACCCGGGGCCGGCGCATGGTATATGTGGCCGGATTTCTGGTATTCACCCTGGGGTCCCTGTTGTGCGCAAATGCCATGACATCTTTTTTTTTAGTGGGTGCCCGGGCGGTCCAGGGGATTGGTGCCTCCATGCTCATGGCCTGTTCTCCTGCCCTGGTGGTGGATGCCTTTGCCCCGGAAGAAAGGGGCAGGGCCCTGGGTATGATGGGGGCGGTGGTGGCTGCCGGCCTGACTTTGGGGCCTCTGGCAGGGGGGATGATTCTGGAGTATTCTTCCTGGCGCCTGATTTTTTATATCAATGTTCCCATAGGGGTCCTGGCCATGGCAGCAGGGATATTTGTACTCAGAGGGCTGCCCGGGGGCGGCGGAACCCGGGAACCATTGGACAAGACCGGCAGTCTGCTGCTGATAGTCATGCTCAGCTGTCTGATCGTAACCCTGGCCCGCTCTTCCGACTGGGGTCTTGTCTCCGGGAAAACCGGCCTGTGCCTTATGGCGGGCATGCTGTGTGCGGCGGGGTTTGTGTGCAATGAAAAACGCGCGCCTTATCCCCTTTTTGATCTGGATTTGTTGAAAATCCGTTTGTTCACGCTTCCTTTGGTTGCTGCGGCAATTCTTTTTGCCTGCCTGTTTGTACTGGTTTTCATGATGCCTTTTTTTCTGATATATCCCTGTGGATTTTCCGCTTCCAAAACAGGCATCATCATGATCGTACCGTTTTTGTTTTTACTGGTTATCTCCCCTGTGTCCGGCATTCTGGCAGACCGGCTGGGGTCCAGGATATTATGCACCACCGGCATGGTTTTCATGGGACTGTCTTTGTTTTTTCTTGTATTTTTAAACCCGGATATGGGGGTGCCCTCCATTGTCTGGCGTATTGCCCTGGCCGGTATCGGCACGGCCCTGTTTGTTTCCCCCAATAACACCGCCATCATGGGAGCTGTGCCTGTAAACCGGCGGGGCATTGCCTCCGGTGCCACAGCCACGGCCAGGAACCTGGGCATGGTTTCCGGCGTGGCGCTGGCCGGTGCGATATTTTCCAGCTTTATATCCCTTCAGGGGCAGGGTCCGGAGGGATATGCGCCTGCCATGGCACCGGCATTCATGGCAGGGTTTAAACACGTCATGGCCACCGGCACCGGCCTGGCCTTTATCGGGGCTGCAGTTGCTTTTTTCAGGGGCCGGGAAGACAGGAATACTTTTATATCTTCCTGATTTTATTCGTTGGCGCGGGGTACCACAAATACAGGAACAGAAGCGCGTTTCAACACTTTTCGCACCAGTTTGTCCCCCATGGTCTGTGCCAGCAGCCCCTGCTGCCTGCATCCCATGACAATGAAAGCACAGTCCTCTTCAATGGCGGTGGATACAATTTCATCTGCAATGGAGCGGCCTTCGGCCACCAGGATTTTCGCGATGGGGGAATCAGCATGGGACGGGGCATTTTCCCGGTCTTCGAAAAAACCGGCAATGGCCTGGCGGATCCGCAAAGCATCCACATTTTTTCCTATGAGCAGATCCCGTGCCCCGGATTTGTGTTTGGCTTTAATCTCCTGGTAAAGGGATTCTCCAAAGGCCATTTTCACCTGTCTTTCCGCGGACGGACTGGATTCTTCCATGACATGGAGAACAATGAGGTTGGCATCGGTATAGGTGGCCATGGCAACAGCATGTTCAAATATCTGTTTCATGTCCACAGACAGGTCAGAGGCAAACAATATGTTCCGGGGTTTTTTAATCATGACGGGAAATCTCCATTTATGTTATTAAATTAACGGTATGGTTAAAAACAATATGCCGACTGCGCAGCAAAACTGCTTTTATATTAAACACAAATCCATGTTATGCAAGCTTATTTTGCAGTGGGTTGCCAGCAGGGTATGGACGGCACACGGCTGTCCGGTAACTAACTGGCTCATGAAAACCCTTTCGGGGCATCTGCAGCACAGGTGCCCATACTTTTGCCCATGAAGCTTGCAGCGCTCATTTTTTTTGTGACATCCCGGCTTTTGCATTCCGGACAGGTGATGTCAGGTTCATCTCCTGCAAACACAAGTTTTTCAAATTCCTGTTTGCAGGAATTACACTGAAATTCAAAAATCGGCATAACTGCCTCCTTGCTGGTAAAACCATTAATATAAATCTGTTTGTAAAAAATCCGGTAATTTTCATTTTTTATTATACCAAGTTGCCTTTTTGGGCGCAAGCCCCTGGTGGTATCCCCAAAATTGATGGATTGACGGTTGGAATGAATTCACACTGTGATGCAACTGCTGGTTGAATTGTCCGAAATTTGTGCTTATCATAAGAGGTAACCTTTTATATGAAAGCCGTCAGCCGTCAGTACTCAGCTAACAGCTAACAGCTAAAAGCTAACAGCTAACAGCTAAAAGCCTGTGCCCTCCAGGGCATGGGACTTATAAGGAGATGAAAATGAAAGAAATGCTTTTTATCATAGGATTTATCGGAATTTATCTGCTGCTGCAGATTTATGTGCTGCCCAAAATGGGTATTTCCACCTGAATGCGTGATGCCTGTCAGGTGACAGGCAAAAATACCATCACGGAACAAAAATCTGCTTCACCGGAAAACCAGCCGTCTTCAGTGTTTGACAAAAAAGAGTGACAACCCTGATAAAGGGTGTTTTAATGTTATGATTGTTGTGCATGCTGATCCTGGTTAACTGATGAATGGAGACAGAGATGAAAGATTTGTTGTTTGCACCCATTACCATAAATACTTTGGCCCTGGATAACCGGATTTACCTGCCAGCCATGCATCTGGGCATGGGGGTGGATTATGCGGTAACAGACCAGATTGTAGATTTTTATGCATTGCGGGCCAGAGGGGGCGCCGGTCTGATCTGTGTGGGATTTGCCACCGTGGATGAACTTTCCGGCAACACCCAGAATATCGGGGCCCATGATGACCGGTTTATACCGGGCCTGTCCCGCCTGGCATCGGCCATCAAAGATAACGGTTCCAAAGGGGTGGTGCAGCTCAACCATGCCGGCCGGTATAATTTTTCTTTCTTTCTGGAGGGAAAACAGCCGGTGGCCCCGTCCGCCATTGCCTCGCGTCTGACCAAAGAAGTGCCCAAGGAGATGACCGTCCAGGAAATTGAACAGACCGTTGACCGGTTTGCCCGGGCAGCTTTGCGGGTGAAAAAAGCCGGATTTGATGCTGTGGAGATCCTCAGCGGCACCGGCTATCTCATCAGTGAGTTTTTGTCGCCGTTGACCAACCTTCGCACAGATGCATACGGCGGCAGCCTGGAAAACCGGATGCGGTTCGGCCTCCAGGTAATGGATGCGGTGCGGGATGCGGTGGGCAACGACTTTCCCCTTATTGTACGTATGAACGGCAATGATTTCATGCCGGGCGGCAATACCAGAAAAGAGCTGAAAACCTATGCCAAAGCTCTGGCACAAGGACCTGTGGATGCCCTGTGCATCAATGTGGGCTGGCATGAGGCCAGGGTGCCCCAGATTGTGGCCCAGGTGCCCAGGGGGGCATTTTCCTATCTGGCTGCCGGCATCAAAGAACAGGTGGATGTGCCGGTGATCGCCTCCCACAGGATCAATGACCCGGAGACCGCAAGAAACCTCCTGGCAAAAGGGCATTGCGACATGGTGGCCATGGGCAGAAGCCTGATTGCCGATCCCATGCTGCCCCGAAAGGCAAAACAGGGCCGGGAAAATGAAATTATACACTGCATAGCCTGTGCCCAGGGGTGTTTTGACAATCTGTTCAAGCTCAAGCAGGTGGAATGCCTGTGCAACCCCCTGGCCGGGCATGAAAGCACCCGGGTTGTGAAAAAAACAGCTTCTCCAAAAAATATACTGGTGGTTGGCGGCGGGCCTGCCGGCATGACGGCTGCCGTGACAGCACACCGCCGGGGGCACCGGGTGGTGCTGCATGAAAAAAGCGGCCGCCTGGGCGGACAGCTGCATCTGGCTGCAGCCCCGCCGGGCAGAGAAGAGTTTGCCGGGTTTGCCAAAGACCTGGCAAACCAGCTGACCCTGGAAAAAATACCGGTGGTTCTCAATTCCAAGGTGGACCAGGCAGTGATCCGGGAAAATGCCCCTGATGCCGTGATCCTGGCCACAGGTGCCGTGCCGCTGAAACCACCCGTTCCCGGCATAGACCTGCCCCATGTGGTCCAGGCCTGGGATGTGCTTGAAAACCGGGTGGCTGCGGGCAACCGGGTGGCCGTCATCGGCGGCAATGCCGTGGGGGTGGAAACCGCGCTGTTTCTGGCTGAAAAAGGGTCGATGCCTGCAGATGTGGTGAAGTTTCTTTTGGTCAACCAGGCGGAAGACCCCCAGACCCTTTATAAAATGGCGGTGGCAGGCAATACCCGTATTTTTGTTTTTGAGATGATGGACAAAATCGGAAAGGATATCGGCAAATCCACCAAATGGGGAATGCTCCAGGATCTTGGCAGGTGCGGCATTGAAACCATGACATCGGCAACAGTGACCGGCATTTCCGACACCGGCGTAACCTTTGACCAGGGCGGAAAATCCCAAGCACTGGCTGTTGATACCGTGGTGGTGGCGGCAGGATCCGTCTCCCACAAT
>JAABRW010000030.1 GCA_011390695.1 Desulfotignum sp. | reverse complement strand
GGTCTGACCGCTTTTGCGGCACTGCCCCTTTGTATCGATGATGCGGTTATCGGTATCCTGGGACTGGCATCAGCCTGTGAATATGATTTCCAAAATCATGCCATTCTTCTTGAAACAGCGGCAAACCAGATCGCTGTGGGACTTCAGAACGCATTGTATTACAACCGGATACAGGAGCATTCCAAAGAGATGGTGCTGGAGATCCAGGAAAAAAACCGGGTGAAACAGGTGTTGGACGACTCCATCAATTTTACCGAAGCGGTTCTGGACAGCATCCCTGATGTGATCGGTGTACAGGACAAAAACCACCGGATCATACGATACAATACAGCAGGGTATGCGTTTCTTGGACGTACCCCTGAAAATGCCATCGGCAGAAAATGCTATGAACTGATCGGCCGGGAGTCGCCTTGCCGCACCTGTGCCACAGCAGAAGTCTACAAAACCAAAAAGCCGGCCCAGGTGCAAAAATATGTCACAGATATGGATAAATGGCTGGATGTCCGGGCCTATCCCATACTTGATGAAAACAATAAAATTGCACAGGTTATTGAACATTTGCGGGACATCAGTAAGGAAAAGCAGGCTGAAATACAGCTTCGGGAATCCCATGAAAGGCTGATCGCTGTATTGAACAGTATCGATGCCACCATCTATGTGGCGGACATGGAAACACATGAAATTATTTTCATGAACAGACACATGATAGATAGTTTTGGCAAAGACAGCATCGGTGACATCTGCTGGAAGGCATTCAGAAATGCATCTGAACCCTGCCCGCACTGCACCAACGACAAACTGATCGATGAAAACAATAATCCCACCGGTGTCTGTGTATGGCAGGACCACAACCCCGTCACCGGTAAATTCTACGTCAACCATGACCGGGCCATAAAATGGACTGACGGCCGCATAGTAAAACTGCAGGTGGCAACCGATATTACGGATCACAAAAAAATGGAAGAACAGCTGCGTCAGGCCCAGAAGATGGAAGCAGTGGGAACACTTGCCGGCGGGGTTGCCCATGATTTCAACAACATGCTGGGCGTAATTTCCGGTCACGCAGAACTGGCCCTGAAAAAAGCAGACCCGGAAGACAACCTATACAGGGATCTTATGCAGATCCACAGTGCAGCAAACCGGTCTGCTGGCATTACCCGGCAATTACTGGCATTTGCCAGAAAGCAGACCATCTCCCCCAAAGTGCTGGATCTCAACGATACTGTAAAAAAAATGCTCAAAATGCTGGGCCGGCTCATCGGGGAGGACATTTGCCTGCTCTGGGAACCTGCAGAAGATGTGTGCACGGTGAACATGGATCCCTCCCAGATAGACCAGATCCTGGCCAACCTGTGCGTGAATGCCAGGGATGCCATTGCAGGCGTGGGCAGGATCACCATTGAAACCGGCAACATCCGATTTGATGAGACATATTGTGATACCCATGCCGGATTTGTTCCCGGAGAATTTGTCCTGCTGGCAGTCAGTGACAATGGCTGCGGCATGGACCAGATAACACAAAAAAACCTGTTTGAACCCTTCTATACCACCAAAAAGCCGGGGAAGGGCACCGGACTCGGACTGGCAACTGTTTACGGCATTGTCAAGCAGAACAGCGGTTTCATCAATGTCTACAGTGAGCCCGGCATGGGAAGCACCTTCAGAATCTATCTGCCCCGGCACACAGGTGTACCAGGCAGAATAACGGAGGAACCAGTTTCTCCCATGCCATTGGGCAAAAAAGAAACCATCCTCATCGTGGAAGATGAAGCCACGATTCTGGAAATGCTCGAATCCATGCTGGAAAATCTTGGATACACCCCGCTTAGCGCTGACACTCCCGGCCGGGCCATCCAGATTGCCAGAACACATACAGACCAAATTCATCTGCTTATGACCGATGTGGTCATGCCGGAAATGAATGGCAGGCATCTGGCTGAAAAGATGGCAGACATCTGTCCGCAGCTAAAAATCGTTTTTATGTCCGGGTATACTGCCAACGTTATTGCGCATCAGGGGGTGCTTCATGAAGATGTGCATTTTCTTCAGAAACCCTTTTCCATGGAAGACCTTGCCAAAAAAATTCGAAAAGTCCTGGACGAATAAGCAGCGGTAACAAATTCACGGAAAATTGTCCAAAAATTCACGATGGAAAAAATTACCTTTAAAAGAAAAGAGAAATATGGGAAAATATTTGTTTTAACATCGTGGAATACGGCTGCAACAGGCATCTGAGGGCAGCCGGTAAAGAGGATATTCCCATGAGTGAACAACGGATGCGAAAACTGTTTGAAAAACGGGTTCCCGGATTGTTTTATATTATATTCATCTTTGCCGTGGTTGAATTCGGAATTCTGATGATCTGCGTGGTTTCAGCGGCAAACCAAACCCTTGTCAGGGTGTATGATACGGACAGCACAATGGTGTATGAAGATATTTACAGTGCTGATGCTTTGACTGAATTCAAGCTGGTCTCCGGGATAAAGAATTTCAAAGATGAGGGATTTGTGGTCACGCGGGTGCTGGTTGACAATAAATTTCCTACCAGGACCTGGATCGCTTTATCCATATGCATTCCCCTGGCATTGATCCTGTTTGTCGTGTTTGTGGTCAGGGTATATGAGGATCTGTTTCATCTGAAAAAAAACCAGCCTGAGCCAGAAACAAAAGACAGCCGGGAGTTCGGCTTTGAAGAAACCAGATTTGAAAAACTGTTTTCAACCCTGGGGCGTTTGAACATCTATTCATTGGGGGCCACCGTCATTGTAATGGCATTTCTTTACTGGATAGTGCCGGACCTGCTGGTATATATCGGCAAAATCAGTTATCAGACCATTTCTGAACTCAAATGGGTCCTTTTGTGCATGGTCCTGCTTGGCGGTGCTTACTTCATTTTCAAGTCGTTTTTATCCTACCGAACAAAGATAAAAATCATCCAGCAGCAGTCTGAAATCCAGAAAAATCGGGACCGCCTGGCAATAGAAGCACGATTCGGAACCAAACTCCTGAAAGACCGGCATGAATGATGCGTACAGTTTTATGCAGTCTCCGTGTCTGAAGAAAAAGGGAGGGCAGGTGCCGGAGGCGACCATCTGCCGTTTACATGAATCAGCCAGTGTTCCGGCGGCAGCTGTTCCAGCAGGGGCACCTCACCCAGCCATCTGCGGTACCGCTGCCATCGGGAGACCTCCAATGCCCCCCTGGGCACCCGCAGCGATCCGTCTGATGCCAGTTCTCTGAATTTGAGACGGGTACTCCTGACTGCAGCACTGCTGCTGTTGATCAGTATATCTGGGCCGTCAATGTGCATGCCATACTGACGGGCGGTCCTTGCAAAATGGGTTTTGTCAAAAAGCACAAAAGCACTGGCGGTCAGACCGTCCAAGCTATCATAAACATCGCTGAGAAATGCCAGTGTCTGTTCCAGATCCAGGTCCGTGGAGCTGGGAAGGCCGAAAATCATCAGTCCCAAATTGGAAATGCCTGCAGCAGCAGAATCCTTCAGCACCATCTGGATATCCCGGACACAGGTGCCCTTGTTGACCAGATCCAGCAGCCGCTGGGAACCGGATTCAATGCCCCAGCCGATCCACCGGCAGCCGGCGGCGGACCACAGGGCCAGGCTGCCGGGTGTGCAGTCGGCCGTGGGTTTGCCCAAGATATGAAAAGAGATCTTCTGCCTCCTGGCCAGAATCTCCTCACAGATGGCATCCATGTCCCGGGGCAGGATATATTCATCTGCTGAATAAAAATGACAAACCCCCAGGGTTCTTTGATATTCAGCCAATTCCGACACAAATGCCTCAACCGGTTTTCTGCGATAACTGCTAAAGGAAAAGTTATGGGAGCAGAACCGGCATTTGCGCCAGGCACACCCCCTGGAAAACAGTACGGGCAGCACCGGGACAGGATTGAAATAGGCCTCCAGGGGCAGCTGTGAAAAATCAGGGGGGGCAAGATCCTTGAGGGAAATGGTCCGGGATCTGGGATTGCTTCGGATCTCATCTCCCTGCCTGAACGTCAGCCCTGGAATATCTGAAAATGGTACACCGGTACAAAGTGCGGCCACTGCATCTTCCCCCTCACCGCAGACAACGGCATCAATTTCAGGGACTGCGGTTAACAGATCCTGCACCGACAGGGCCGACATCATGGCACCGCCCATCACCACCCGGCACCGGGTGCCGGATTTTTTACCCCCTGACTCCCTGAGGGTGCGGGCCAGGGCAGCGGCAAAGGGCACCTGTTCGGGAAAGAGTACGGAAAATCCCACCAGTTTGGGATCAGATGCCAGAATCTGCAGGGTGTAGCTGTTAAGCAGCGATGAAAAGAGGGTATCCGATTCCCCGGTGGCAAGAAAGGTTTCAGCCTGGCGGCACAGCAGAGACATCTGTCTTCTGAGACGATCCCATACCGGTTTGATTGAAAGGGTCTGCCCGGGATCCAGAAAGGTGCCTGTTTTGCCACCGACAAAATCAAGCAGGTCCTGTCCCCGGGGATCAGCGTTGGCGAGCCGTCTCCAGGTGTCAATATTCAGATCAGCCAGCCGGACCCCGGCATTGGGCACGGCCGATGCAATGAACGCTGCCAGTGAAGCAATTCCCAGGGGCACATATGTGGCGCTGGCCCTGGGCGGAAAAACAAGGACCACGCGCATCCGGTCGATCTCCTGTTACCATATCCATTTACATTGTTTGAAAAGTTTGAAAAATCTCTTTTCGGGAGCGTTTTTTTTAGCACCTTTTCAACGGAAATTCAAGCCGTAAATCAGGCGCCTGCAGGGCAACATGAAGATTTGTATACGCACAGTAGCATAAATCATGGACTTTGCATTGCGAAATCGTGATCAATATGCGATGATTATTGAAAAAAGGGAGCGTGGAGATGATGCGTTACTTATTCATACTACTGACCGTATTTTTTCTGGGGTTTCCTTCATCTGGCCCGGCAAAGACCATTTTGACCGGCGCCCTGGCCATTACGTACCTTAACAGGGTGGTTCTGGATAGCAATGACAGGCCTGTGAAGGAAGAACGCCTTCTGCTTGATCTGGATGAGAGGATTCGTGATGTGATTGAAAGTCCGGAAGTATGGCTTTATGTATCCACAGACAGCGGCCGGATTCTGCGCATTAAACCTTCTTCCGGGTAACAGAAAAGGCGATAAGAAAAAATCCTTACATAGCAGGAGACGATATGAAAACACAACCGATAACAGGTTTGGTGCTGCTGCTGCTTTTGATGGCGGCAGGCTGTTCCCGGATTCAGGTAAGTCAGGATTACGATACCCAGATGCAGTTTCCAAATATGCAAACCTATGCCTGGAAATCCTTGTTGAATAAAAAAAGTGATGATATCAGAGAAAACAATCCCTTACTGCACAAACGGTTTCGAGAAAACATAGACAGGGTATTGAAGGAAAAAGGGTATGCCCGGAAAAGCAATCCTGATTTTCTGGTGCACTACGAATATTCCATAAAGACCAGAATCCATTCAGAACCTTATACCACAGGGTTTGGCTTCGGCTACGGCCCATATTACCGCTATGGCGGTGTTAACATCATGTCAGCACCGAAAGTGTATGAATATGATGTCGGCATGCTGGCCATTGACGTGTATGATGCCGGGTCTGACACACTTTTGTGGCGGGGTATGGGATCAGAAGAAATTGCTTCTCACCCCACCCCTCAAAAGACCTCGGAAATAGTCAGGCGGCTCGTGGAAGCCATACTCGAACAGTTTCCGCCGCAATAGGGAAGATTGGCCAGAAATTGAAATATATCGGCATTGACGGATGCAAAGGCGGCTGGTTTTATGTCTGGCTGGATGACGGCCAGTTTTACAGATGCGGTATTCTTGAAACCATTGATGCACTTACCGGCCTGGTGAACAGCACCGACACAGCCCTGATCGACATGCCTATCGGCCTTAAGGAGGCCGGTTTCCATGAGCGGCAGTGCGACAGGGCTGCACGCAAACTGCTAAAAAAAAGGGGTTCCAGTATATTCCCTGCTCCCTGCCGGCAGAGCCTGCAGGCAGATGACTACCTGTCAGCCAGTAATATCAATTTCACCGTTACCGGCCGCCGCTTGTCCAGACAGACCTATTTCATTATGACGAAAATCAGGGAACTGGACCGTTTTATGGGAACTGACGGCAGGCAGCTGGATATTCATGAGTTTCATCCGGAACTGGGATTTCTGGCCCTCAACCGCTTTGTTCCGCTAAATTTTTCCAAAAAAACAGAGCCCGGCCAGCAGGAGCGGCAGCATATTTTATCCAGATATACGCCATCATGCGAGGCCATCATTACCCGGGCAAAAAACCGGTTTCAGCGCAAACAGGCCGGGGTGGATGATATCCTCGATGCTCTGTGCGGGGCGGTCAGCGCTTCGTTCAGGGATCATTTCATTTTTTTGCCGACAGTCCCAGAGACTGATCCCCGGGGATTGATCATGCAGATTGTGTATGCCGGCCCTGGTATATCCTGTCCATAATCAAAATAAGGGCCGTCACACCATTGGTGTCAACCCCCAATATATTAGTTATGGCATGAAAGTTGCTGTTATTGAAGCCAGACCGGCTGACCGGATAAGGAACATACTGATACCAACAGGAGGAAACAGATGACATCACTGATTTTATATGCCAGTCAATCAGGAAACACCCAGACACTGGCAAAGGCCGTTTATGACAGCATCGAAGGTGAAAAAGAGATCTACCCCATTGATCAGGCCCCGTCCCATGACCTTGATTATGATCTGGTGGCAGTGGGATTCTGGCTCCAGGCGGGCAAGCCCGATCCCAAAACCGAAGCTTTTCTGAAAGAATGCAAAATGGATGCAAAGGTTTTCCTTTTTGCGACCC
>JAABRW010000029.1 GCA_011390695.1 Desulfotignum sp. | reverse complement strand
ATGCCTGCCAGGATCTTGTCACAGGTCGGAGATGTTCCCAGTGTGTCACAAAATTTTTCCAGCTGCCTGATACGTTCCCGGATACACCCGGCCAGGGTTTTCTGGAGACCGGCCACCAGTTTTTTGGACAAATCGTCTGTTGCAAAAATGGGACGTACATGCATATACCAGGCACCCAAGGCTGTGAGGGCGGCGATATACCGGATATTGTGATTGAATATCCGGACAGCACCGGTATGCAGACCCGGGCGCCTGGGCAGGGAAACCGATTTTGTTCCTGCAGCCAGAATCATTCTATCCAAGCGTTCCTCATCTTTGCGGACAATACTGCCTGCCCCTGTCAGGCAGCCGAAACCGATACGCACCGGCCCGACAATTCCCCCCTGCCCTCCCAGGAAAATGGGATGCTGGTCCAGCATCACACCCTGGTGCACATTGCCCATCATGGAAGCAGTGGCCTTGTCCTGGTTGGGGGTATAATTAAAATGCACAAAGGAAGACCCCACCTCTGAATGGTCTTTGCGGCTTGTGCCCCCGGCCATGAAGCAGTCGCAGAAATTGATCAGGCTGCCTAAAACGACAAAGGGAAACAAAATGGTCTGTTTGAGCCCTACCGTATGGGCAGCCCCGGCCTGTTCCTCCAGGATGGTGCCGGATCTCACATGGGCGTTGGACCCAAACACATTATCCCCCAGAAAAACCGCTTCCTGGAAAAATCCCCCGTTAAGCCGGACATTTTTTCCAAGCATGCAGTTTTCCATACTCACCGGTGCTTCATATCCGATTTTTGTTCCCCCCAGGATCAGGGTGTTTTTACCCCATATTCTGGATCCGCCGAATATGGTCACCTTATCCCCTGAAATGCGCTCCGGATCTATGTCATCAGCAATAAACACCGTATCCGGACTGGGCATGATCACCCCTTTGTCCAGCAGTTTTTTTTTAACAGCATGATCGGTTGGTTTCATGGAATTTAGTATTAATCGGCCTGACAGGCACCTGTCAATAATTATTGACTGTTTTTCAAAAAAAAACTAAAACAAAGATACTGTCATGCGGCAACTTTTTTAAAAAGGATAACCCCATGTATGCATCAGACAGCTTCACATCACTGCAAAAACATGCATCCCGGTTTGACACCCCGGATTTTCACTTAAAACAGCTGATAAAATCGCCTGACCGGCTAAAGACATTTTCCTTGCGTCTGCCAGGCTTTTTTTTTGATTTCTCCCGTCAGCGCCTGGATCAGGCAGTAACCCAAAACCTTGCAGCACTGGCGCATGAAACAGGTGCCCAAGATATGTTTTCCAGGATGGCTGCCGGTGAAACAGTCAATACCACGGAAAACCGGGCAGCCCTGCATACGGCAGCCAGAGCGTTTCTTCCCCCCGGGCTGCCACCTGAAGACCTGGAAATTGTGCATGAAATACAGACAGTGGCCCAAAATATCCGTACTTTTTCCCGGGATATCCGGGATGGTGAAATTACCGGTACCAGGGGACAGGTCTTTACCGATGCTGTGGTGGTGGGTATCGGCGGATCCTACCTGGGCTGTGAATTTGTTTATAAAGCCTTGAAAGCCGGCCATACCCCGAAAATCCGCCTGCATTTTCTGTCCAATGTGGATATTGATAATTTCAAGGAGGTCCTCACACACATCAATCCCGACACCTGTTTGTGGATCATTGTCTCCAAATCATATACCACCACGGAAACCATGGCCAATCTGGCCCAGGCCAGGGCTTTTCTGGAACGACACAGCCTTCTGCCCGAAAACCACCTGGTGACCATCACTGCCAAAGGAAGTCCTGGTGATGACCCGTCCAACCCGGTACTGGCATGTTTTCACATGTTTGATTTTATCGGTGGCCGGTATTCGGTCTCCTCTGCCGTTGGGGGGGTGCCCTTGGGCCTGGCGTTCGGGTTTGATCTGTTTGAACGGTTTTTACAGGGGTGCGGCACCATGGACAGCCATGCCCTGCATGCACCTGCTGCTGAAAATATTCCCCTTACGGCCGCCCTTATCAGCATCTGGAATGTCCAGATCATGGGATACACAGCCCAGGCCATCATCCCCTATTCCAGCGCCCTTTCAGAGCTGGCGCCCCATGTCCAGCAGCTGTACATGGAAAGTCTTGGCAAAGGGGTGGATAACAGAGGAACTCCTCTGCCCCGGCCGGCCGGCAGCATTATTTTTGGAGAACCCGGTACCAATGCCCAGCATTCCTTTTTCCAGCTGGCCCACCAGGGACCACCTTTTCCCGTAGAATTCATCGGGGTTCTGCATCCGGGCTATCAGGGAAGCCAGGTCACATCCAAAGGGGTGTATAACCACCAGGAATTATGGGCCAATCTCATTGCCCAGACCCTGGCCCTGGCCGAAGGTATGGACCATGAAGTCCCTGCCAGGGCTTTCAGCGGAAACCGGCCTTCTTCTCTGCTGGTTATAGATGACCTCTCACCGGAAAGCATCGGCATGCTGCTGTCATTCTATGAGGCCAGAACCGTGTTTGAAGGGTTTATTCTGGGCATCAATCCCTTTGACCAGTTCGGGGTAGAACTGGGAAAAGTCCTGGCCTCAGGCATCCGCAAGGAAATGGCGGAAAAAAACCAGCATCCCGACCATGACCTGACCCATATGGATCCGGCAGCCGCATTTTATATCAGATCCCTGTTTGCCGGTAAAACAGGCTAAAAGAACCGGAAAATAGAAGCCCCCCAGGTCAGGCCGGCACCCAGGGCCACAAACAATACCGTATCCCCGGGCTTACCCACCCGTTCCCGGCCCATGGCCTCATGCAGGGCCAGGGGAATGCTGGCAGCGGTGGTGTTGCCGTATTTTTCAATATTATGAAAAATTTTGGATTCATCCAGCTTCATGAACTGCCCGAATGCCTGGTTGATACGTTTGTTGGCCTGGTGGGGCACCACCAGATCAATTTCATCCAGACCGATATCTGCTTTTTTCAAGGCTTCATTTGTTACCCGGGGCAGCATGCGGACTGCTTTTTTAAATATGGCAGGACCGTCCATTACCGGATAATACCGGGGATCATCAGTTGGTAAACCCGGCGGCAGGCGCTGGGGCAATCTGGAGGCGGGCAGTTCCGCCATCAGGGATTCAGCATGGTTCCCGTCCGCATGCAGCGCTGATGCCAGCAGCCCCACTTTTTCATCGGTGTGCACACCTTCAAGACAGACTGCTGCAGCACCATCTCCGAAGATTACCGTCACATCACGCCCCCTGGTGGATTTATCCAGTCCGGAAGAATGTACTTCTCCCCCCACCAGAAGCACCCTGCCGGCAAGGCCGGATTTGATATAGGCATCTGCGGTGGCAAGGCCGTACAGGAATCCTGTGCACTGCTGACGGATATCCAGAACCGGTGTTCTGTCAAGGCCCAGTTTGGCTGCCATAAGGCATCCGGATCCGGGAAACATGATATCAGGGCTCAAGGTGGCAAAAATTATAAAATCCACATCTTCCGGTTGCCATCCGGCATCTGCCAGGGCCATTTTTGCAGCCTCAGCCCCGAGATCGGAAGCACCGCATTCTTCATTTATCCAGTACCGCTGCCTGATACCGGTGCGCTGGCGTATCCATTCATCAGAGGTGTCCATGATTTTTTCAAGATCATGGTTGGTCACCACATTGGGGGGAACAAACATGCCAGTGCTGCGTATGGTGGTTTTCTTCATTACCGTTTCCTTGTTGTGGTTCTTGTGGAGGTGGTTCATTTATACATTATATGAAAGCTGTTAGCTTTTAGCTGTTAGCTTTTAGCTGAGTACTGATGGCTGACGGCTTTCATATAAAAAATCAGTTACAATGATTTACACGCCTTATAGTATTTATTGGTGTTTTGCGCAAGTTGCACTGGACCAACAATTTTATGGTTTTTTATTTTTTTTGCTTGCATGTGTGAATCCATCTATTATATGGACTAATTGTTGTTTATACAAACCAGCAATGAACCCCTTTAGTATAAAGGCACAAAAAAATGGCAGCCCCCATCCGTTTGTTAATTGTTGATGACAATGAAGATATTTTGTCCACTTTTTATGAATTTTTCAATTCCATGGGGTATGAAGTCAAAACAGCGGTGGACGGTTTTGCCGCATTAAAACTCCTCAGGGAAAAAACCCATGATTTTGACTGTTTGATCACTGATCTTGTCATGCCCAACATCAGCGGTGTCGGTTTGATTTCCATCGTGAAAAAAGAATTTCCTGATCTTAAAATCATTGCCATGACAGGCTATGGTGACCAGCCCGGCGCTCTGGCTTCTGAAGCCCGTGCAGATGTGGTGCTGTTCAAACCGGTGGACCTGTTCAAAATTGAAGAAAAAATCACCGGACTTCTGGACAACAGCAACCAAAAAAAACAAGAGTAAAATTGTATCATGACCACAACACCGCTTATCGGCGTCAGCAAATCATTACTCAAGATCAAGGAACTGATCAACCATGTGGCCAATACCTGTCTGAATGTTTTGATCACAGGGGAAACCGGGGTGGGCAAAGAGGTGGTGGCACAAAATCTGTATGAAGAATCCCCCAGAACCGCACATAATTTTGTAAAAATCAATTGTGCTGCCCTGCCTGAAACCCTTCTTGAAAGTGAATTGTACGGATATGAAAAAGGGGCATTCACCGGTGCCCACAAAAAAAGGCCCGGCAAATTTCAGGCTGCCCACAAGGGGGTTCTTTTTCTAGACGAGATCGGGGACATGCCTCTGTCTTTGCAGTCCAAAATGCTCCATGTGCTCCAGAGCGGTGAATTTTCACCTTTGGGATCAGACCAGGATTTTAAAACAGATGTGTGGGTGATTGCCGCTACCAACCATGATCTGGAGCAGCGGATAAAACAAAAACAATTCAGAGAAGACCTGTTCTACCGGCTCAATATTATTAAAATTGATATACCGCCTTTGCGGGAGCGCAAAGAAGATATTCCGGCTTTGGTTGAATATTATTTCAGACTCTATAAGTCTGAGTATCCAAACAACCAGGGCAGCAAACCTGATGCAGATACCATGACAAAACTGTGCAATTATCCCTGGCCGGGCAATGTCCGGCAGCTGCAGAACTGCATTAAAAAACAGATGGTCCTCAACTCCTGGGAAAAAATATTTGATGAGATGCCCTCGGAAGAAAACCACGGCATAGTTTCCCAGACACCCCCCCGGTCACAATCCAATCCCGACAGTGACAAAATCGTTCATCCGGATTTTGCCAATGACCAGACCAGCCTGATATCCCAGTTTGTGGACCTGTCCACCAGTTCTGATAAACTGTTTCAGGACATCTCCTTGAAAAAAATCAAAAAAAAAGCCGCTGACCGGGTGGAGAAAGAAGTGATCGCTTTTGTACTGGACAAAGTAGGATGGAACCGGTCCAGGGCTGCCAAAATACTCAAGGTCAGTTATAAAACCCTTTTATATAAAATGACTGAATTTGAACTCGATCCCCCAAGCAAATAAAAAAAAATCTTACCGGGTCATGCATATTATTTCTTTACTTCAGCCCGGATTTTACATATAGAGATAACTTGTGTTTTACCCAAAGATTCATTGCATCCCTGGAGTTTTTTTGGAACAGTGAATCCATTTCATGCTGTTTTGCCAAAATTTTGGCCCGGATATTTTGGATTTTAGCAATCGGTTCGTTATACCATTGAAAATCCAAAACTTTTAATCGTATTTTGTAAAGGAGGGAGTATGCGAAAAATTGCTGTCCTAACGGTTGTGGCTTTTTGTTTTGCCATGTTGTTTTCTTCTCTGGCATTCTGTGCCAGAAAAACCATCATCAAAATCGGTATCAATGCACCCCTGACAGGCGACATTCCCAAGGTGGGAGAAGGCAGCAAGTATGCCGCCCAGATGTGGCTGGAAGATATTGAAAAAGCCGGCGGTCTGGAAGTGGGTGGTAAAAAGTACGATGTGGAACTGGTCATTGAAGACAATGAATCCAAGGCGGAATCTGCTGTAAAAGCAAACACCAAAATGATTTCCCAGGATGATGTGCTGGCCATCATCGGACCCCAGTCCTCCAAACAGGCGGTGCCTGCAGGAGAGGTGGCAAACAAATACAAAACTGTGATGATCAGCCCCTGGTCCACCAATCCCGACACCACCCTGGACCGGCCCTATGTCTTCCGGGGCTGTTTTCTGGATCCTTTCCAGGGACCGGTTGTGGCAAATTTCATCACAGATGAATTCGGATTCACAAAAGCGGCGGTTCTCTATGATGTGGCATCCGACTATCCCAAGGGACTGGCTGAAGTGTTCAAAGATGCCTGGGAAGCAAAACACGGGGAAGGCAGTGTTGTGGCCTATGAAAGTTTTACCACCAAGGACACCGATTTTTCCTCCCAGCTCACCAAGATTGTGAAATCCGGTGCCCAGGTGCTGTTCACCCCCCAGTATTACAATGAAGTACCTTTGATCGTCCGCCAGGCCAAAGACCTGGGCTGGGAAGGCCCCATTGTGGGATCTGATTCCTGGGGATCAGCTGAGTTGGTTGAACTGTGCGGAGAAGCCTGCTATGGCCTGTTTTTTTCCTCCCATTATGCAGCAGCCGGCGCCAAAGGCGCAACCAAAGCCTTTATTGACCGGTATGAAAAAACATATGGATATACCCCTGATGACGTGGCCGCCCTTACCTGGGATTCCCTGCAGCTGGCCCAGCAGGCCATCCAGGATGCCGGCAAACTCACCGGCCGCATCGAAAAAGACAGAGAAGCTGTCAGAGATGCGTTGACCCGCATCGAGGACTTTGACGGTATCACCGGTAAAATGACATTTACCGAAGAAGGGGATCCCATCAAATGTGCGGTCATCGTCAAGATAAACAACCAGGGCGAATTTGAATTCTACGGCTCCAGCTGCCCCT
>JAABRW010000028.1 GCA_011390695.1 Desulfotignum sp. | reverse complement strand
ACAGTACAGACATCACCATCATTACGGTCTTGTTCATGTTTCTCTCCTGATGAGGTTAAAACGATATATTTCGGCAATTTTTTTCAAATTCCCTTAAAAACGATTCCATAAACCGGCCGGATTCAAACCAGTTTCTAAATTTTTCAAACTTGTGTTCATATACTTCATAGCTCTTGGCCCGGCGAAAAGGGCCGATGGCTGACCCTTCGGTCTCAGCTGCTATTTTTTCCGGCGCTAGTTCTTCCAGAATCTGCCGCACCTTGGCATGGGCCGCTTTTTTGGATGCTTCCTGGGCTTCGAAAAAAGCCTTGCCGATCTGGCCGATATATGCCTCCAGTGGACGGCCCTGGCTGCTGCCCTCGATATTGTACCCGATCACCTGGCGGATGGTCTGGTCCGGATCCTGCCTTCCCACCAGAGTGGTATTGATGACGCTGATTAATTGATTCAACGACTCAAAAACCGTATTTATGGATTCGGCAAGGCTCTCCAGCAGTTCATCGGAACTCAGCTCCACCTTGGAGATATCCCGTCCCAACAGCAGTTTTATCACCCGGGACAAAACATGGTCATCAATTGCCGGGGATGGTGCGCACCCCCCTTTCTGATCCGGTGTGTCCAATTGGTCAATCAAACGGTTCAGCACAGCCATTTTCTGAACCCTGTCAAGATTTCCCAGCGTATCTGTCAGATACCGGTCCAGCTGATCCTGACTCTGGTCTCCGAATTTTTGATATATCTCCAGAATACGGGTTTCCAGCGTCTCATATGATATGGTTTCCGTCATCCCTTGATCCATTGTCTTGTTCATGGTTTCCGGTTTATTTTTTCGGAGATATCACCACTGTCTTTTCCAGATCATCGTTTTCACCGAAAAACCTGTCATTCTGTTCCGCGCCCCTGTCGGAACCCGTCATATGGTCCGGCGTCATGATAACGGTTTTCTCCAGATCCTCGAAATCTGCACCCGGGTCAGGTTCGCTTTCCGGACGGTTTTTTTCAGAAGAAGACAGCACAATGGTTTCGAGCACATCCTCTTCCCGGATCTTCGGATCCGGCCCTGCCTTAATCTCTTCTGCCTCCCATTTATCTTTCAGTTTTAACAGCAGAGAACGGACGGCTTGTTTGCGGGCCTGGGTTCCGGGTGGAACTCCATGAACTGTCAACTGCGGTTTCAGGTCCGCAAGCGGTTCATCCCCGGCACTCCGGGCGGAAAACAAAGAGATTTTCACCTTTTGTTTCAACCCATCCAAATCCTGCAGCAGGGTATCAACTTCTGTTTTCAGATCCTGAGAATGCGGCTGAAAAAACCGGGCCCCTGCTGCCAGTGTTTTGAGCCACAACGGATGCCATTGTTCCGAAACCGTTCCATTCTCAGGATGCCAGAAAACATTTTCCACTGCCATAAAGGGATATGCCTGAACCAGTCGCGTATAATCGGAAAAATTCGCTTCCATGGAGTTGTTTCCGGAGAGCTGCCTGAGTCCGGCAAAGACCTCATTTTGCCCCTGATTCCGATTCACCAGAAAAGTATAAAACCAGAGACCGGCAAGAAAATCGATATTTTTGTTACCGGCCGGAAAAACATCTCCCCCGTCTTCATGCCTGTTGGACACCAGATCGATAATATTCAGATCAAATCCCCAGAAAAACGGCAGCATACTCCCTTGATTTAAGGGCGTCAGCCAGATGCTGTGGGCGGACAGGTTCACAATGGAACGGATATTGTCATGAACCTTTTGCTTCAGAAGCCTGGCAAATTTTTCAAAAAATGACAATTTTAAATACAGCACTTCAAGAAAAAAACGGGTTTCATTTTCAAAGAAAAAACCGTTACCACCATGGGAAATCCGGCTCGCATCAAGGGCGGCACCGGAAACTGTATCAGCAAGGGCGGGAACATCTTCCATGCGGGCCCCGGACAACAAAGGTATAAAGTCAACTCCTTTAACGACGGCGGCATCAAACACAAGCATGTAAAATGGATAAAAAGAAAAAGCATTGATACGGGACAGGGCTTTTTCACCGGTGATATGGCATTGGGCATGCTCCGGGCAGAAAAGGCAGGGAAAACTCTCTGCAAAAGCGCTTCTCAGCCGTTTGAAATCCCTGACCAGATCAAACCGGTCCTTGACAAAGACTCGGTCTTCCGGGGAACGGGAATACTGGTAAAAAATATTTTTACCCTCCCCGGCCTGGCAGCGGGGACAAAACAGATACCGTTTCAAAGAAGCATGATAGGGGAAGAGGGCCGCCTGTTTCAAAAGCCGGTCATCTGTACACAGATCCAGCAGTCCGCCGCATTCAGGGCATGGGGGATGAAAAAATAATGTTTTATACCGGCAGAAGAACAGCGGCTTGAAACAGGCTGGCTCCGGATGCCAGAAAACTGTTTTATCTGCGGAACAGGACTGGATAGTATCCTGCCATATCCGGTCCATGTCTGCATTGGTATATGTACGCAATCCGTTCGAAGAAACCGGATAATTGTCTCTTTGAACGAGCAGGAAAAGGGGCAGACAAGGGCCGGCATGTGACGTCTTGATGTTGGCCTTGACTATCATGGAAAAGCACTGACCGCTGTCAGCAACCTGAAATGGGCGAAAATCACCATGATATTCATCGCCAGCCGGATCTGAAATCAGAATCTCCAGGGAAAAACCTTCCCTTTCAGATTCTAAAAATGGAAGCAATGAGATCGTTTTATGCATTCTCTTTTCTTCCCCGGCAGAAAGCACACATTATCAATAAATGGCATAAAATATATCGAATAGTCATGCTTAACCTATCGACTATGCGTGGGAAAATCAACCCAAAAATCATTGAACTTCTATCTAAAAGTTCATCCGCCTGACGTCCAGTGGTCTTTGCTACGGCCACAATACCGCCCTGCCCCCCAGAAACCGGGCGGCCTGCATCATATCAACGCGGTGGGCGTGACGTTTGACAAATTAACCATCCTTTCTCATGGATTGAACACCATGTTTGGACATGAAATTAATCACTGGATCACTTTTCTGGTAACAGGCATCCATAACATTGTCAAGATTCTTTTCAATCCACTGGATTTTAAACTGCTGCTGAACTTTTTACCGGCCCCGGTTTTCCCGCCTTTCTATAACACTGCTTCTTCATCATAAACATTGCAGATACAGCATAAAAACGTGGCAGGTTCGTCTGTAATGTTTTTCATGCCGTGGGGCTGCATGCTGGGAATGTAGATGGAAGTCCCGGGTCCGCAGACTTTCTTCTTATTCAATTCATCTGTTTTTTGATCAAATTCCCAGCATTCGAACTCTCCGGACAGAATATACATGGTCTGGTGATAAAAATGGTTGTGAATGGGGATCTGCCCCCCGGGCTGAATGGTGAAAAACCGCAGCCCGTATTCCGGAATCCCGTTTTCATCTTCCCCGTGCTGGGACAACCACCGGATGCTTGTGCCGATGACATCCAGGTTTTTGCCTTTGTAGGGAAACGTATCTATTGATTTTTCTTTACAATCTTTCCAGTGTACAACCTTCATGGGATAACTCCTTAAATTTTTTTTTGCAGTTTTCAGATTGCCATACTGTCTAAAAAAATACCAGCACAATATTGTCATGCCCGCCTCTTCGAAAAAAAACAGTCAGCGTTTGGGATTCTCTTTTTTTTATTTTATGCTTGTCAATAGCTGGCACAGCAGTTAATAGTTTCTTAAAAATAACAATCATGGCCTCAGAAACCGCAACAGATGAAAGCTGTTAGCTGTTAGCTGAGTACTGATGGCTTTTATATTAATTGACAGGATAATAAATGGAAACCAGCCTGAAAAAAAAGTGGATCAAGGCGATTGTACTGGGACCCAGACAGATCCTGTTCGGGCTTGAAATGGATGACGCACGCCTCACTGATCTGGTTTTGTCATGCATTGCCGAGCAATGCACCATGCACGGCCAGGCAAATCTTTTTGATATCATAACTGAGGTATCAACCCGGAACAGCCTGCCTGAATCAGAAATCCTTCAGATTATTTTTGGATTTGTGCATGAACTCAAGCTCTGCTTTTATCTTGCGGGACGGCAGATAACGGCCCTGGATGCCAAACAGAAGCTGCTGGACACACCAGATACAGACATCCGGGTGGTCCTGAACAAAAAAGTTTCGGCAGCAACATTCAATGCCGTGCAGCAGACTTTTCAGTTGATGGGAGTGGAATTTGCAGATTGTGAAGACCAGCACGGTTTTGCCTTTGCGGCATTACAAATGTTTGCGCAGTGGCACTATGATGTGAAAACTTTTTATACTCTGGCAGGCACACGTTCCTACCCGGGCAGGGATCAGATGGCCAGACTGCTTGCATTCACAGGCCGCCTGCTGCAAAACCAGACCGCCCATGCTGTTTTAACCGACTGTTTCAACCACAAAAATCATTTACCCACCGTTGCCCGAAAGTTGCAAAAAATCCGCACATTTTATACAAAGGATATAGGCTTCTGGGATCAGCTGGTACAGGCCATGCCGCAATTTGGTGAAAACCTGCCGCACATAAAGAAAAATCCTGAAGCTGCTGCTGCATACAGCCAGCTGGCTGATATTGTTTCCTCTCACTCTCCCTTTGACCGGATCCAGACAGCCCGGGATCTTTTCAATACGGTCAATACATGTCATCAGCAGATTGAATCCCGAAAATTAGAAGACTGCCGTCAGCAGGCAAAAGATCGGATAGATGCGGTTATCACCAGACTGACAGCTGATATGGCAACCCACAATATAGATCCGGACATGCGGAACCATATTTTATTATCTTTGCGGCAGACCCAAAAAAAAATTTCCAGTCTGGCTGATATCCGGCAGGTAAACAGGCTGTGCAGCAACGCCATTGATCTGGCCATGGACCAGTTTGAGGAGTTGGTGGAAACCTGAACAGCAGGCTAGCCCACAGCTGCGGCTGCCTGCCATCCATGGGTTTTTGCCAGCTTTTCAAACATCTGGACAATACCGGCCACAAGGCGGAACACCATGTCGCTCCCCCCGTTTTCAGAGGCGCTGCTGTCAAAAAACAGATGCAGATCCGATGCCATGTCGTCTTCTTTTTTCCAGTAGCAGATCATCATGGGCACCAGGGGCAGCGGATGCAGGATCATAGAGATATCTGACTGGTACAGCTCTTCCACCTGTTTTCCGCTGAAAATCATGGCCAGGTCCTCAAACAGATCCGGATAGGTATCGGCAATTTTCTTCAAGGGTTCTTCAGTGCGCTTCACAAACAGGCCGTTCAGTTCCCGGCCGCCTGCAAGCTCCCGGAAAGGCACCCATTCACCGGTAAGGGGAACCCCATTGCTTTCCAGCACATATGTCAGCACAGGCCCTGTAATCCAGGGATTGACATGAATATCTGAATGGAAACGGCCGGCATTGTCCACTGAAAACGGCTTGCCGAAAATCCGGATGGTCAGTCTGCCTTTATCATATTTTCCGCCGGTTCTGGCGGCAGCTTCGGCAAGATCCAGGTCTGCCATTTTTTGTTTCATGGCAGCAAGCTCTTTTTCCTGTTCCGCTTCTCCGGGTCTGTGTCCATGGTTGTCATTTTCCTGGTATCGGGCAAGAATTTCAGCATCCAGGTGGGGGCATTCTGACAATTTTTTGCGCCCGAGAAACACTTTTGATGCAAAGGCCAGGCAGGTGGGTTCATTGCATTTTCTGCAGTTGGATTTATCAAGCAGTTTAAACACTTCCATGGCATTGGCAAACATGATCTGTCTCCGGTAACTGGTTATCACATGGCCTGTTTTTACCACAGGTGCACCAACAATTCAACCTGGCAGGTGTATCGCATTAAAATTAAAGCTTGCGTTTGATTAATTTTGTGGTAAACTTATTCTTTTATTGGTGCCATCCGATCGGCACCTGGAGTATTGCGGTCGATTCCCTAATCTTAAAATTTGCCCCAATCCTTATAAACTGTATATTTTTTTGCCTGGATCGGCTCTGTATATTGCAGGCGGGCTTTTTTAAGAAGGAGAATTACCTATGTCGTTTAACACCCTGGGTCTTCAGACCCCTTTGCTCCGTGCTGTTGAGGCACTGGGCCACACCACACCTACCCCTATTCAGGAAAAGGCCATCCCCGAAGTTCTTACGGGAAAAGATATCCTGGCAGGTGCCCGTACCGGTACCGGCAAAACCGCTGCCTTTGCGCTGCCCATTCTGCAGCGACTGGACCAGGAAAATGGAAAAAAACATCTGCCCCGGGCACTGATCCTCACCCCCACCAGGGAGCTTGCTGCCCAGGTGGAAAATGATTTTAAAGACTATGGACGATTTTTATCCCTGCGCACTGCCGTGATTTTCGGTGGGGTAAATATCGCCCCCCAGATAAAGCAGTTTCAAAAAGGCGTGGATATCCTGGTGGCCACTCCCGGCCGTCTGCTGGACCATCTGGGCCGCAAAACCCTTGACCTTTCCCGGGTGCAGTTCCTGGTACTTGACGAGGCTGACCGCATGCTGGACATGGGGTTTATCCATGATATCCGCAAAGTGATCAAATGCCTGCCTGCCAGACGACAAAATATGCTGTTTTCCGCTACCTACACCAAAGAAATTCGGCAGCTGGCCGACGGATTGCTCAAAAACCCGGTACAGATCGAAGTTTCCCCGGGAAACGCCGCTGCCCGGGGCATTGACCAGGAGGTGTACCAGGTCTCCCAGACCGGCAAACGCACCCTGCTGTCAGGCCTGATAAGAGACGGCAACTGGCACCAGACCCTTGTATTTACCCGCACCAAACACCGGGCCAACCGCCTGACCAAACAGCTGCTCAGCGACGGCATCACTGCTGCCGCCATCCACGGCAACAAAAGCCAGGCCACCCGGACCCGGGCCCTGGCTGATTTTAAAAGCGGGGCGGTCCAGACCCTGGTGGCAAC
>JAABRW010000027.1 GCA_011390695.1 Desulfotignum sp. | reverse complement strand
GTCATAATCCAGAAAAAGGGCAGGTGTCCTGTCCCCGGCTGCGTGTAAAATATCCTGGATATGGTCCAGGGCAGAGGGCAGGGAGGTCACGTGTTTTTTTCTCACCGGCAGTCTGCCGTTGATGCGGATATTACACAGATCCGAAAACACAATATCTGCTCCCCCTTTTTTAAGCGAATCTTCACTGCCGGTCCTGTCCACACCGATCACCGGCGTAAAACCGCCTTTTTTCGCAGCACTCACCCCGGCGATGGCATCTTCAAAAACAGCGGCCCGTTCAGGGGTGACCTTGATACGGCGGGCAGCTTCGAAAAATATGTCCGGTTCAGGCTTTCCTTTCAACCCGAGTTCCTGGGAAACGATACCATCCACCACCGTATCAAACCAGTCTGCAATACCTACAGATTCAAGGACTGGCACACAGTTTTTACTGGCTGAAATCACAGCTGTTTGCCACCCTTGTTTTTTTGCCTCATACACCAGGCTCAAGGTATCTTCGAAAACCGTGGCCCCTTGTTTCTGCAGATATTCATTGAAGATCTCATTTTTCTGATTGCCCAGACCATATATGGTATCTTTTTCCGGACCATCGGATGGATCTCCCCGGGGCAGGTCGATTCCCCGGGAATTGAGAAAAGATTGCACCCCGTCATACCGGGGTTTTCCATCCACATACTTTCTGTACTCTTTGTCCATGTCAAACGGGACGAATGCTTCGTTTTCCCGGGCGGCCCGGTTTTCCAGATATTTGTCAAAAAGCGTTTTCCAGGCCCTGGCATGTACCTTAGCAGTCTTGGTGATCACGCCGTCAAGGTCGAAAATCATCCCATCGCAGTTTTCTTTTAAAATTTCATAACCGGTTTGTTTCATGTGTTTTTTTTTCCTTTCGGCTGATACCTGTTTGTTTTATTCGTAATTTTTTGACCAGGGTAGAACCAATCCTACGGTTTTTTTTATCCATGCATCAATACATAAAAACCCCCATATCCCCGATTTTCTCACCGCATTTTTCCACTTGTGTACAGACAGGAGCCGCAAAAAAAGAAAAATCTGGGTTGTCTGCATACTTGGATATAAAAAAATGGGGGTTTTTCACGATATGATTCTTTTTCAGGCGCTGGTACCGTAATAGGAAAAAATGGAAGCCGTAAGCTGTTAGCTCTTAGCTGTTAGCTTTTAGCTGGTAGTTGCGTACTGATGCTGATGACTTTCTTATAAAAGATAATCAGGTTGATAGTGCACCCGCCGGGCCAATGCCCGGCACCTAACCTACCAGAAACGCAAACGAGTTGCTTAGAAGTCTGGATGAAATAAAAAAAACAAAAGATGTTCATATGAACATTACAAACGCAAGGGAGGAAAAAATGACGGACCGTTTGAAAAACAAAACAGCATTGGTCACCGGCGGCGCCAGAGGGATCGGGCGTGCCATCTGCAAGCTTTTTGCCGAACAGGGCGCATATGTGATTGTCACCGATATTATGGATGATGAAGGAAAAGAGCTGGTGGAAGAAATTCGCAAAAACAACGGTAAAGCAGAATACCAGCACCTGGACACGGGTGATGAAAAAAATGTGGCCGAGGTTATCTCTCCGGCTGACAGCATTGCTGTGCTGGTTAACAATGCCGGTATCACCGGTCCTGACAAGCCAACCCATGAAATCGATGCCGGGGAATGGGACAACCTGATGCGGGTGAATGTCAAAGGGGTGTTTTTGTGTACCAAATATGCCCTCCCCCATATGATAAAAAACAAAAGCGGCAGCATTATAAACCTGTCTTCCATTTATGGGCTTGTCGGAGCACCGGATCTGCCGGCCTATCATGCATCAAAAGGGGCGGTCAGATTGATGAGCAAAACAGATGCCATGCTGTATGCAAAGCAGGGGATTCGCGTGAATTCCATTCATCCCGGTTATATCTGGACCCCCCTTGTGGAAGACCTGGCAAAAGCTTCGGAAGAAGGGGTGGAAGCCTTCAGGAAAAATCTGGACAGCAAGCATCCGGTGGGCCATGTGGGAAAGCCTGAAGATATTGCATACGGGGCCCTTTATCTGGCATCGGATGAATCAGCATTTGTGACCGGCAGCGAACTGGTGATTGACGGCGGCTATACCGCCCAGTAACAGTTTTCTGAATCTTTGTCCGGGAGGAACGATCACGGGCAATCAGGAGATGATGCCTTTATGGTAGATCCCTTGATGGTGGAAGAAGGGGACCCATGCACATGGGTATCATGTGCTTTTTCTGTCAGTCTGCCGGGCCAGCAGTTCATGCTCTCCTGTGAGGATGATCTCCATGATTTTGTCCGGCGGCTGATCTGTTTTCACCGGCATGTGCATTTCCTTCGGGATATCGTCAAAAGGTTCCATGCCCTTTTTTATGTGGTCAAAATGGGCAAGTCTGGCATCAGATAAGGATGACGCATGTTCCCGGGTTTTAAGCCGGTTTTTTATTTCCCGGTCCGGGCAGCGGCATTCCACAAAAATGATATTGGCAGAGGTGTCTTTTGCCAGCTGCAGCATATCCTGTCTTTGTCTGCGCCTGCGGCAGGTGGCATCCAGAATCACGGAGCTGCCTTTTTCAAGCGCTGCCTGGGCTGTGAGCAGCATCCTGCCGTACACCAGGGAGGTGGCTTTTGGCGCATACATCCCCTGTTCAAAGCCCTGGTCGGAAGATTTTTCAGAAGAATCATCAAACAGGAATTTCCGGATTTCATCACTGCGGATACAGGGGATTGAAAACAGAGCAGCCAGTTTTTTTGCCACCGTGCTTTTGCCTGTGGCAATCATTCCGCAGACCACCCATATGACGGGACAGGCCATTTTCAGGGCATATTGGTATCCCAGGTCCACATATTGTTCCATTTTATGGCTGAGTTCGGCTTTCCGGACATCAGCGTTAGAAGAAATCTGACCTATCTGCAGATTATACACCTTTACCTGCACCATGGCCCGGAAGCATTTGTAAAAATCAATCACCTGCATCAGATCCGGGTCATTGGTGATTTTTACATATTGGCTGAGCAGAAAAAGCGCTGTCGGCCGGTGTCCGAGAAACTCCATGTCCATGGCCAGAAAGGCCAGATCAGAGGCTGTGTCCTGGTAGCGGAACTCCTGGTTGAATTCAATGCAGTCCAGAATCTGGATGCCCTGATAATCATATACATGTTCTGCTTTCAAATCTCCATGGGTGTCGCAGATATGGTTGTTCTCAATCCTGCGGTCAAAGATGTCTTTATGCCGGTCCAGAAACATCCGGGTGGCAGTTTCTATCATCTGAATTTTTCTTTTATTGGACCCGGTGTCGGAGAACTCAGGCAGGCAGGTAAAATTATCCCGGCACTTGGACTGAATGTTTTCAAGGGAACCAAACTGATACATATCCTTTTTGTCCAGGACAGAATTTTTATAAAAATCAACCAGGGTATGGATCAGGCTGTCCATAAGTTTTTCTGTAACCCGGTTTGATCTGAGCAGGTGTTTCAGGGTGTTTTCATCCGGCAGCCGCCGCATTTTAACGGCATACGCAACAATTTCTCCGGATCTGTTCAAGGCATATCCGTTTGTATCCCGGGTGATTTTTTCAACCCCCAGATAAATGTCTTTTGTCAGCCGCTGGTTCAAGCGGACTTCTTCATTACAGAACCTGTACCGCTTTTCCAGGGTTGTGAAATCAAGAAATCCCATTTCCACCGGTTTTTTTACTTTATAGACCAGATCGCCGGCCAGAAAAACATCTGAGATATGGGTCTGCTTGTGGATGACATCAGGGGGTGAATGGGGATAAAAATCCGGGGATGCCATTGCTGCAACCAGTGCATCATGATCCTGAAGTTCCTGGGTTCTACTGCCGGTATTCATACGTATCATCCTTATGTTACATTTTTTTGTTACAATCTTTGTGTAATGCTTTGTCCGAAGTTTTGCCTGTCTGATATCCTGAGCATATCGGGGTGCTGTATTAAAATAAATGGGGGAATGCACCCATTTGTGCACGAATATGTCTGCACCTCTGTCTCCGGCTGATCCCGGATGCCTGTATGCTCCTGTTCAGCGGGTTTTTTACAGATTCTGCATGAAAGAAGGGGTCCAATTACATGTTTTTCCTGATTGCGGATCAGGGCTGCAAAAGGGACAATTCCTTGTGGCGGGAAACGAAATTAAGAACAAACGATCGTAAAGCCGGGCACAAAAAAATTAAAAAACCAGAGACTTTGGATGTAACCGAAGGAGCGGAGCTATGGACAAACCATGGGGGGGATGAAGATCCGATATGAAGACCAAAACTGATGCAATCCAAAGAGATGCAATAAAAACTGATGCGATCCAGGCGGATGCAAAGGATACCCTTATGAAAACATGGCCTGGGCAACCATTTCCCTTAGGTGCGGTTTTTGACGGGGCCGGCACCAATTTTTCCCTGTTTTCCGAGATTGCGGAGCGTGTGGAACTCTGCCTCTTTGACGAAAAGGACAGGGAAATCCGTATCAATCTGTCCGAGGTGACAGGGTATTGCTGGCATGCCTACCTGCCCTTTGTAGAGCCGGGCCAGCGGTATGGGTACCGTGTTTATGGCCCCTGGGATCCTTCTCAGGGTCTTTGCTGCAATCCGGCCAAGCTGCTGCTGGACCCGTATGCCAAAGCCATGGATGGACAGATACAATGGGATGAGGCAGTGTTTCCTTATCCTTTTGATGAAGGTCCTGCTGTTGTCAGTGATAGTGACAGCGCGCCTTTCATGCCCAAATGCGTGGTGCACCAGCCCCATTTCGACTGGAGCGGGGACCGCCGCCTGCAGATTCCCTGGCATGAAACCATTATATATGAGACCCATGTGAAAGGCATCACCGCCCGGCATCCGGATGTTCCCCCTGAAATGCGCGGCACCTATGCAGGACTTGCACACCCTGCGGTCGTTGAATATCTCAGAACCCTGGGTGTCACAGCAGTGGAACTGATGCCGGTGCATTTTTTCCTCCATGACAAGCACCTGGTGGATCAGGGATTGCGAAATTACTGGGGCTACAATTCCATCGGGTATTTTGCCCCCCATAGTGAATATGCGGCAGACGACCGCCCCGGCGGGGTGGTGGCTGAATTCAAACAGATGGTGAAAACCCTTCACCAGGCAGGTCTGGAAGTCATACTGGATGTGGTTTACAACCACACGGCAGAGGGAAATCACCTGGGACCCATGCTCAATTTCAAGGGAATCGACAATACCTATTATTACCGGCTTACCGATGACCCGCAGTACTACATGGATTATACCGGCACCGGCAACACCTTGAACATGCGCAATCCCCATGTGCTGCAGCTTGTCATGGATTCTTTGCGGTACTGGGTTCTGGAAATGCACGTGGACGGGTTCCGGTTTGACCTGGCTTCCGCCCTGGCCCGGGAACTGCATGATGTGGACCGGTTGTCCGCCTTTTTTGATATCATCCAGCAGGATCCTGTTATCAGCCAGGTCAAGCTGATTGCCGAACCCTGGGATGTGGGGGAAGGGGGGTATCAGGTGGGTAATTTTCCACCGGTGTGGACCGAATGGAACGGCAAATACCGGGACTGCGTGCGTGATTTCTGGCGGGGGGAGGACCAGACCATTGGCGAGTTTGCCGCCCGTTTTACCGGCAGTTCCGATCTGTATGAAAACACCTCCCGCCTGCCGTATGCGAGCATCAACTTTATCACGGCCCATGACGGGTTTACCTTACAGGATCTGGTTTCCTATAATGAAAAGCACAACATGGCCAACGGCGAGGAAAACCGTGACGGAGAAGATTACAACCGTTCCTGGAACTGCGGGGTGGAGGGTGAAACCGAGCTTTCGGAGATACGCCGGCTGAGACACCGGCAAAAACGCAACTTTCTTGCCACCCTGTTCCTGTCCCAGGGCGTTCCCATGCTTTTGGGCGGAGATGAGATCGGCCGCACCCAGCAGGGGAACAACAATGCCTACTGCCAGGACAATGAACTTTCCTGGTACAACTGGGAAAATGTTGACGAAGACCTTCTGGAATTCTGCCGGAAACTTATCCAGTACCGCAAAGACCATCCTGTTTTCCGGCGCAGGGGATGGTTCCATGGACGTCAGATTCACGGCAGCGAAGTTGATGACATCAGATGGTTCACCATGGAGGGAGAACAGATGGCTGAACAGGACTGGGGACAGGGGATTACCGAATCTCTGGGTGTTTTTATGAACGGTGCCACCATTCCCAACCCCAATCCCCGCGGTGAACCGGTAATCGATGACAATTTTTACCTGATGTTCAATGCCCACCATGAACCATTGCAGTTTACGCTTCCCGGTCCTGATTACGGGGACCGCTGGATAAAGGATCTGGATACCTGGAGCGGGTGGCTGGAAGAACAAAAAATACTCAAGGCAGGGGACAGCATCACGATTGAATCCCGTTCCCTGGTGGTGCTGCGTCATGAAACCTGAACCGGTTGCAACATACCGATTGCAGATGCATGCCGGTTTCGGGTTTGACCAGGCCAGGGAAATGGTGCCCTATCTGTATGATCTGGGCATCAGCCATGTGTACACTTCTCCCTACCTGCAGGCGGCTGCCGGCAGTACCCACGGCTATGATATGGTAAATCCTGCAAAAGTGAACGAAGAACTCGGGGGCGCTGCGGCCCATGCCCGGATGTGTGAGGCCTTACGCACAGCCGGGCTTGGTCACATGATCGATCTGGTGCCCAACCATATGGCCATTGCAGGCCGGCAGAATCCCTGGTGGTGGGATCTGCTGGAAAAAGGAAAATTCAGTCCTTTTGCCGCCTTTTTCGATGTGGACTGGAACAATGGCGCACACCGCTGGCCCGGCAAAATTATTTTGCCGGTGCTGGGAGATCATTACGGCCGTATCCTTGCAGAAGGCCAGTTGCGGTTATCG
>JAABRW010000026.1 GCA_011390695.1 Desulfotignum sp. | reverse complement strand
CTTGGCTTATTGGCTTATTTGAGAAATCAATAAGCCAATAAGCCAAGCCTGACCCCAGGTCAATTATAAACCCGGCAGGATTGTAAAAACTTCTGCCGGGTTTTTTTTTGCTTATTCAGCAGCCATATCTTTTCCAATTCTGGATATTTGCTATAATGGCGTTTTGCCATAATGACCCTGGAATGGAGCCCCTGGTGGTGTCCTGTGAACGGACCGTCAGAGCCGGAGGGGCCGGCAAACATGCTACGATGACAGAACCGGTAACAGGTGATCAGTTCCTTAACTGAAAAAAGTTACGGTAACCGGCCCCGCAGGATCTCGGTCCGGGCACAGGGCACCACCAGGGGCGGTTTCCGGTACAGGATGCTGCATAAAAGACCGAAAATCCGGCATGCTTATGGCAAATATCCAGTTTCAATTTTATATGTTTGCCTCAGGTCAGTAACTGTGATATGAAAATTTGATTATGACCCATATTATCAGCATAGCAAACCAGAAGGGCGGTGTGGGCAAAACCACTACAGCCGTCAATCTCTCCGCCTCTCTGGCCATACTGGGGAAAAAAGTGCTGCTGGTGGACTGTGATTCCCAGGCCAACGCCACCACCGGCCTGGGAATTGAGAAGCCGGCCCTGGAGGCATCTCTCTACCATGGGCTCATCGGTGAAGCAGACATTGCAGACCTTATGGTTCCCACCATGCTTTCCAGGCTGACCATCGTCCCTTCCAGCGTGGATCTTATCGGGTTTGAGGTCGAAATGGTGTCTGCTCCCCAACGGGAAGCCAGACTGAAGCAGCTTCTGGCACCGGTAATGGACCGGTTTGATTATATTTTCATCGACTGCCCCCCGGCATTGAGCCTGTTGACCCTGAATGCATTTGTTGCATCCCATTCTGTCCTGATTCCCCTGCAGAGTGAATTTTTTGCCCTGGAGGGACTGGGTCAGCTTCTGGATACCATCAAACGGGTCAAGTCATCGTTTAATTCAACATTGAAGATCAACGGCATCCTTTTGACCATGTTTGACCGGCGCACCAACCTGGCCCAGAACGTGGTGGAAGATGCCAGGCAATACTTCAAGGACCTGGTGTTCAAAACCAAAATACCGCGCAATGTGAAACTGGGGGAAGCCCCCAGTTACGGTCTGCCGGTTGTCTTATATGATAAGCAGTCACAGGGAGCTAAAAGTTATATGGCATTTGCCAGGGAGCTGCTGAAACGATGATGAATAAAAAAAAGAAAAACACCGGTCTGGGCAGGGGGATTTCTGCACTTATTCCTGATCTGGATATGGAGACGCCGGAAGCCAGAGCTGATTTTTTCATGTGTCCGGTGGGGAAGATTGCCCCTAACCGGTATCAGCCCCGAACGGTTTTTAAAGAGGAAGAACTGGTCCGCCTGCGGGATTCCATTGCCCAGCAGGGGGTGCTGCAGCCTTTGCTGGTGCGGCATGTGGATGGCGGTTTTGAACTGGTTGCCGGGGAAAGACGGCTGCGGGCGGCCAGGGAAGCCAACCAGACCCATGTGCCGGTGGTGGTAAAGGACCTGACCGATGAACAGGTTCTGGAAGTCTCTATTATTGAAAATATTCAGCGGGCCAATCTGAATGTACTGGAAGAGGCAGATGCCTATTTCCGGCTCATTGATGAATTTGGATATACCCAGGAAAAAGTGGCCCGGAAGATTGGTAAAAACCGTTCCACCATTGCCAATTTGCTTCGTTTGCGGGGCCTTCCCGACAGAATAAAACACAGCCTGCTGGCTGATGAGATTTCCATGGGTCATGCCCGGGCCCTTCTGGGAGGCGGATCAGAAGAAAATCAGCTGGCGTTGTTCGATCAGGTAATCAGCCGGAAACTGTCTGTCAGAAAAACCGAGCAGTTGGTGAACCAGTCCCGGCAGACTGCTGTAAAACCGGTCCGGAAAATGCCGGACCATGAGCTGGCGTTTTTAGAAAATACCTCCAGTCGGATTTCCCATCACATCCAGTCTCCGGTGAAGATACGCAAAAACGGCGAAAAAGGACGTATTGAGATCAATTTTACCTCCCAGACCGAATTTACACGCCTTGTGGACCTGTTGAGCAATCTTTCATGAGAATTGTCGGGTTATGAGAATCACCATAGCAAAAACCGCAGGCTTTTGCATGGGGGTCAGGCGGGCCGTGGACATGGTGCTGGATGCTGCCAACCGGTCCGGCGCACCGATTTTCACTTATGGTCCTTTGATCCACAATCCCCAGGTATTGGAAATGCTGGAAACCAAAGGAATTTTCCGCATGGACACTATCCCTGAAAAAGGGGAGGGTATTGTGCTGATACGGGCCCACGGGGTCCCGCCGGAAGATGAAAAACGCCTGAAAGAGGCCGGTTACAAAGTTATCAATGCCACCTGCCCCCGGGTGGTACGGGTCCAGGTAATTATCAACAGATATGCTGAAAACGGATACGCCACCATTATTATCGGGGATAAAAACCATCCTGAGGTGGTCGGACTTCTGGGATATGCCAGGGGCAAAGGTCATACAGTGACTGCTATGGCACAGCTGCAGACCCTGCCGGTGTTTGAAAATGCAGTGGTGGTAGCCCAGACCACCCAGAACACAGCATTTTATGATGAAATAAAGGCCTGGTGTACAGAAAACAGGCCCCATTACAAACTGTTTGATACCATCTGCGGGTCAACGGAAAGGCGGCAGCACGAGGTGCGGCAGCTTGCCGCAACCCATGATGCCGTGATTGTGGTAGGGGGAAGGCAGAGCGGTAATACAAAACGCCTGGCCCAGGTGGCAGAGCAGTCCCTCGCCCGGACCACACATATTGAAGAGGTGTCTGAAATCGATTTTCATGCCCTGGCAGATACCCGTTCCATTGCCATTACAGCCGGGGCATCCACCCCCAACTGGATAATTACTGACACCTGCGCCCGGGTTGCCCGGCATCTGCAGCACCAGCGCCCCCTGGCAGGCGGTCTGGCCAGGGCCCAGGATTTTTTACTGAAAACCAACCTGCTGCTGGCACTGGGTGCCGGAAGCCTCACCTATGCCTGTTCCGTGCTGCAAAAACTGTCCCACACGCTGGTCCATGCAGCCATTGCCATGCTCTATGTATTGTCCATGCAGATCCTCAACAATATTTTTGCCATAAAATCAGATACCTACAACCGGCCGGACCGGGCCGTATTTTACAAAAAGCATCGCATCTCCATGGCAGCCCTGGCCCTGGTTTCCGGAACAGCAGGGTTGTTTCTTGCCTTTACCTCCGGGGTGACATCGTTTTTCATCCTTCTGGTCATGAGCCTGCTGGGGCTGGCCTATAACCTGAAGATCATTCCTGCGGGCCTGTGTAAAAAACACATCAGGCGCATCAAGGATATTCCTGGTTCCAAAACCATCCTCATCACCATGGCCTGGGGAATTGTCACCAGTATCCTGCCCTCTGTGGACAGCCACAGCCCCATGGCATGGATGGCAGCAGCATTTTTATTCGCCACAGGACTGGTTTTTGCCCGCACGGCATTTTTTGATATACTGGCCATTCAGGGAGACCGCATAGCCGGCAGAGAAACCCTTCCCATTCTCCTGGGAGAGAAAAAAAGTTTTGTTTTGATCCGTTATATCCTCACAGGCATTATTGTTTTGCTTGCTGGCGCGGGTTTGGCAGGCCTGTCCTATGCCAGTGCAATCCTGCTTGCACTGGTACCTTTTTTTATGCTTTTATTGATCAGTTCCTTTGAAAAAAACAAGCAGATGTCCGGGCCCCATGTGGAATTTCTGATTGAATCTTCTTTTCTTCTCACCGGGGTACTGGCCGCAATGACCTGAAACAAAGGAGAACAGCATGGCCGAACAATCTGATCAAAATCTGAGCAGCCCGGTGATCGGGCTGCTGGCAGTAAAAAACCAATTGATTACCCAGGCCGAACTCGAAGCAGGACTGGCTGCATGTAAAGACTCCGAAGATGCTGCTGCCTGTCTCAAGGAGTACCTGATTTCCAGGGAAATGGTCTCATCCCAAAATATCCAGCGCCTGTCCATGGCTGCCAGAGCCCTTGATATACGGAAAAAGGAATTTCGTTTCGGGGTTATTGCTGTACAAAAAGGTATTATCAATCAAAGTGTTTTGCAACTGGTCCTGGAAGAGCAGCAGGCGGATATGAAAAGTGGTGTCAAGCCCCGCCTTATTGGTGACATGCTGGTGGAATCCTGTATGATGACCGAAAGGCAGCGGGACTATATCTTAAAGATGCAAAAACGCAGACTTCGCCGGGAAAAACCGGTTGAACCCGGGCCAGGCCCGGGCCCGGAAGCCATTTCATCAGACCAGGCCGCGGCAGAAAAAGCCCCTTTGGATGAGACCGGGTCCGACCAACCGTCTGAAAATCCGATGAAAGACAAACATTCTTCTTCTGCGCTGCTGGAACCTGAGGTTATCACCCATGGCATCCAGATGCAGCTGGCAGGGGATGCCATGGGGGCTTTTTTGACAAAAACCGATGCATTTGATTCAGATGTCACAGTTTCGGATATCAGAGAGGCTCTGGCTGAAAAAGGCATTGTGTCCGGCATTGTGACTGATGAAATGATGAATGGATTTATCCAGTCCAGCGGGTTTAAGACCAAGGCTTTCCGGGTAGCCAGGGGAATTCGTCCCATACAGGGGAAAGATGCCAGGGTCGAATTTTTCTTTAATATCGACTATCTCGGGGCCGGAGGGCTCGATGCCGATGGTAATATAGATTTCAAACAGCGGGGCACTGTCCCGCATGTCCAGGCCGGAACCGTTCTGGCGGAAAAAACGCCCATGGTGGCATCCAGACAGGGACACAATATTTTTGGCGAGGAGATAGAAGCGGCACCTGGTAACGATATTGTTTTGCGTTTCGGCAAAGGGGCAAAGTTATCTGAAGACGGACTCAAGATCCTGGCTGACGTCACCGGATTTCCCAAGTTTGCGTTGTCCGGGGTAATTTTTGTTCATGAGGAATATGCCACAGAAGGAGATGTGGACTATGAAACCGGTCATATTGAATACAGTGGTAATGTCACTGTGAACGGGTGTATCAAAGCCGGTTTCCAGGTAAAAGGCAATGATATCAACAGCGTGGAACTTGATGGTGGTATTGTAACGGCTGAGGGCAGTGTACATGTCAAAGGCGGCATCAACGAAGCCAGAATTTATGCCAAAGGCGATGTCACGGCAAAATTTATCCATAAATCCGAGATCATCTGCATGGGAAATGTCCATATTGCCAAAGAGATTGTGGACTCCTTCATAGAATGTTCAGGTTCCTGTATTATTGAAAGCGGCAAGCTTATTTCTTCCAGGATAACTGCGAAGATGGGAATGGTGGCACAGAATATCGGAACCCAGACTGCTGCCCCCTGCATGGTAAAGGTAGGGTATGATGCCTTTTATGAAAAAGAAATTGCAAATATCCAGGACAAGATCAAGAAACTGAAAGAGAAAATTGCGGCCCGGGAAGAAAAGCAGGCCCGGTTGAATGAGCAGAATACGGAACTTCAAAAACATATCACAAAACTGGCCCATCTTCAGGATCGGTCCCAGCTTGATCAGGAAAGGCTTAATAAGGAAATTAAAAATCTGCAATCCCGGCCGGATAAAACTGATGCCATTGCTGAGCTTGGGCAGCAGATTGTTCAGCTGGAGGAGAATGCAAAAAATGCAGAAAAACAGCTGGATGAAAGTTTTGAAAAATCCGAGTCCATAGAATCTGCCATAGAGGGTATTGAAAACCAGATGGAGGTTCTTAATACCCGTCTAATGGATCTGCTGGAAGAAAAAAGGAACCTGACCACCTGGTCAATGGAAAATCCGGGGAATCCTGTTGTCAGGCTAGAGGGCAGCATCCAGCCGGGAACCATCATCAAGGGAAAGCAAAGTGAAATGGTGGTCAAAGACCTGATCCGCCGTGCAAAGATCATGGAAGTTCTTAAAGCCGGCAGTGATGAAGCCCATCAGATCTATGAACTGCAGGTGACAAACATCTAAAAAAAAACCGGTCAGGACAGCAGCCGGTCAATTTTCCGGTCTTTTTCCTGCCAGAGGTGGTTGAGCCATTGGCAGAACCTGTCCCTGAAATCCGGATCAGTAAAATAATCCCCTTTCAGCTGCCCTCCCACCTCAAATACATGCAGATCCACAATAATTTTCTGGGTCCTGCCGGAAATGAATGTCCAGAAGCTGGGCGTTTTGTCGGGATACACAATGGTGACATCAATGATTTTGTTCAGGTATTCGCCCATGGAACCCAGAACAAAGGCAATGCCGCCGGCTTTGGGAGTAAGCAGATGGGAAAATGCGGAATTTTCGGCTTTTTTCGGGGTGTATCTGGTACCTTCCACAAAATTCATGATGGACACCGGAATATATTTGAATTTTTTACAGGCCTTTCTGGTGCTTTCCAGGTCTCTCCCCTTCAGATGGGGATTTTTGGCCAGAAAGTCTTTGGAGTACCGTTTCATAAAAGGAAAATCCAGGGCCCACCAGGCAAGCCCTAAAAACGGTACCCAGATCAGTTCTTTTTTTAAAAAAAATTTGAGCATGGGAATTTTTTTGTTCAATGTTTTCTGGAGCACCAGTATATCCACCCAGGACTGGTGATTGGACAATACAAGATACCATTCTTTTGGGTTGAGCTGTTCCAGCCCCCGTATGTCCCAGTCGATACGGCAGAACAGGTCTGTATTCCATGAATTGATATGAATCCATAACCCGGCAATGGCAATAAGTATTCTGTCCAGTACCACGACCACGGGCTGAAAGGGAAGGACAAATTTAAACAAAGATACCAGGATCAACGGCACAGTGAGGACAATGGTATTTATGAGATACACCATAAATGACAACATCCCTTTAAGGGGAGGGGGCAGAAAAGAAAGCATGGGCCTCCTTAGG
>JAABRW010000025.1 GCA_011390695.1 Desulfotignum sp. | reverse complement strand
TCAGGCAGGTGGTGTCTGTGAGCCGGAATTCTATAAACCAGTCCTGAGCCACTGTCACAGGCAGCTTAAGTCCGGTCTTGTAAAAGGCCACCGTATCCGCCCATTTTTCACAGTATAAAATGGTGTTGACACGGATCACCTGTTCCTGAAATCCCTTGGATTGGGTTCCGGATGCCTGTTTAGGCCCTGTCATGATTTCAGGGTTTCACCAATGGATTTCCCGAAGTTGAAGCAGTTCTCCACCGCCTGGGAATCCGGGTTCCATTTTTCACGCAACCCCTCGTTCAACAGCTCAAATCCAGCCTGCTCCAGTTTTTCGGATATAATTTTCACAGATTCACCGCTCCAGCCGTAGGATCCGAATGCTGCCGCTTTTTTGCCCTTGAACCGCAGGCCGATCACCTCTTCAAACAATCCGGCCAGAGAAGACAAAATGCCCTTGTTTACGGTGGGAGACGCGGCCAGAACCGCTTTGGACTTGAAGATCTCGGTGATGACATCGTTCTTGTCGGACTTGGAGACATTGAACAGCTTGACGGTGATGCTGCTATCAGCTGAAAGGATACCTTTGGCAATGGTTTCCGCCATCTTCCGGGTACTTTCCCACATGGTGTCATAGATAAGCGTAATCTGGTTTTCAACATAGGCATCGGCCCATTTTACATATGTGTCCACAATCTGCATGGGGTCTTTGCGCCAGATCACCCCGTGGCTGGGACAGATCATGTCCACCGGTACGTTCAGGTCCACCACCTCTTTTATTTTCCGGGTGACCTGGGCACTGAAAGGGGCCAGGATATTGGCGTAATATTTAATGGCTTCCTGATACAGTTCTCCTTGATCCACCAGATCATTGTACATCAGCTCCGATGCCAGATGCTGGCCGAATCCGTCGTTGCTGAACAGGATGTTGTCTTCGGTGAGATAGCAGAACATGCTGTCGGGCCAATGGAGCATCGGAGCTTCGATGAAGATCAGGTCCCTGGTGCCGATGTTGAGTTTGTCCCCGGTTTTGACCACCTGGAAATTCCAGTCCTGGTGATAATGGCCTTTGAGAAATTTCGCGCCGTTGGCGGTACAGTAGATGGGGGTGTCGGGAATGTGCCGCATCAGTTCGGGCAGGGCGCCGGAATGATCGGGTTCCGCGTGGTTGGCAATGATATAGTCGATCTGGTCTAAAGAGGTCTCTTTTTTGAGGTTTTCCACAAATTCATGGGAAAACGGGAACCACACCGTATCGATAAGTACGGTTTTTTCATCTTTCACCAGGTAGGCGTTGTAGCTGGATCCCCGGTTTGTGGTGTATTCCTGACCGTGAAAATGCCGAAGTTCCCAGTCGATTTTTCCCACCCAGTGGATGTTTTGCTTGATCTCAAAATGCATGGCTTTTCTCCTGTTCACTCTATGTAAATGTCGGTTAACTGGTTGATCATTTCATGAAACGCTTCATGGATGACATATCCCGGGACAAAAAAGTAAAAAATCTGATGTGGGCTATGCCGGCAGCGTGGGTCCGAGCCGGATGCCCTTGATGCCTAAGTGCAGCAGGGCCAGCAGCACGGCCACGGCTTTCTGCTCATACCACCCGATGTCAAAGGAGATGGGCAGGTCGTTGATATGGCCTGCGCCGAAGACATCCTTCGCCTCTGACGGTGCATCCGGTGTTTTTTGCGGTTTCCTGACATTGAAAACAAAACATGGTGTTGCCTCCTTGGTATTTGTTGCGTTTATCCGGTTGATGTTGTGGTGGTCCACTATAATCTTTGCCATTTCAAACAGCGGGCTGGTGCTGGACCACTTCGGCGAGCGGGGTGGTTTCCGAAACCGTTATCACCTGTCTGGTCATGATCTGGTCCGCTGTTATGGCATGTTTTAACCGGTACAGGGCTTGGTCGTATGCCACCCGGTATATTTCCATGAAATCTGACGGGGTGATGTCCAGATATCCTGGGATTTTTTTCATGGTTCCGACAATGTCTTCATCAATAATGGACTGCTTGCATTCATTTAACGCACTGAATTTCATGGTTCCTCCTTAGATTGTATCACGGAGTTGTTTCTTGTTTTTTCCTGATTGGTGTTTTCATCGGGCAAAGCATCCGGTTCAACCAGGATTTTTTCCACGATGCCCAGATCACCCAGAATCATATACATGCATGGAATGACCAGCAGCACCATGGTTGTGCTGGCCATCAGGCCAAATGAAGTGCTGATGACCAGAGGAACCAGTATCTGGGCCTGGAGGCTTTTTTCAAACAGCAGGGGTAAAAGGCCGGCAATTGTGGTAAAGGAGGTGAGCAGCACGGCCCGGAACCGGTCCTGGCTGGCCCGGGTTGCAGCCTCATAAATGGATTTGCCCTGTTCTCGGTTGTTTTTTAAAAACAATACCAATAAAATAGAATCATTGACCACTATGCCGCTCAGGGCGATAAATCCCAGCAGGCTGGGCATGGAGATGGGTACCCCCATCAGGCCATGGCCCCAGATCACACCGATCAGGGAAAAAGGAATGGCTATCATCACGATGAGAGGTTCGGTAAAGGTTTTGAATTGAAAACTTAAAAGAATAAAAATCCCGATAAATCCGATCATCATTGACCGGAACATGGATTTCTGGGTAGTGGTGGTTTCTTCAAGGGATCCTGCTATGGTCAATTTTATATCGGGATATTTGTCCACAAATTTTGTGCGATAGGTGTTGTTGAAACGGGACATCAATTCTTTGGTATTCACCAGCCGGGTGTCCACATCTCCTCTCAGGGTCACTGCCCGCATGCTGTTAAACCGTGCGATTCTGGCCCATTCCCTTTCCATCTCCCAGAAGACCACCGCAGGTAAAGGCACCTGGCTGCCGTCAGGGCGGATCAGATTGAAATTTTCCAGAAGGTGCAGGCTGTTTTTATCCATGTCTGCCAGCTGGACATCTATTTCATAGGATTCAGATCCCACCTGTATTTCGTCAGCGGTGATCCCCTGGAACGCTGCCCGCAGCTGATGTCCCACCTCGGCGGCATCAAATCCCATGCCATGGGCCCCGGGCTTTATCTGTATGCGCAGCTCAGGCTTACCCGGCCGCAGATCATCGGCCAGATTCACCACCCCTTCAAACCGGTTGAACCAGGTTTTCAGATCTGTGACCGCCTGTTTCAATATATCCAGATCTTTTCCCCGCAGACGGATTTCAATGGGTCGCCCGCCGGGTCCGAATCCGGGTTCGCCCAGGGTCAGGCTGACCACATCGGGCAGGCTGCCGATTTCTTTGCGCCAGGCAGCCAGGTAGGCATCAATCGTGCCGGACCTTTTTTCTGCCGTGAGCAGGTCCACAAAGATGGTGGCCACATGGGGACCGTTTTCAAAGGCCTCGGTATTCAGGTTGTACTGGACATATGCGTTTTTGATCAGATCTTGATTATCAGGCTGTTGGGATGAAAATTGCCGGTTGGTTCGGTCCAGGGCATCCAGGATTTCAGCCACGGTTGTTTCAGTGAAAGAAAGCGGTGTTCCCTGGGGCATCAGCAGCCTTGCCAGGATGATATCTCCCTCCAGTTCAGGAAATCCCTGGAATTTGATTTTTCCCGATGCCACCATGCCCGCGGAAAGGATCAGCAGCCCGACAACAACCGCCACCACAAGGTACCGCCACGTCAAAAGTACAGTGATGGTGCGGCCCAGAACCCGGGTACGCACCCAGTCAAAAAACCGGTCAAATTTCTTGCGGAACCGGTTGGTTTTATCCGGATCAAATTGGTGCATGGCGTGGTTCATATGCCTGGGAAGAATATAGAAAGCCTCAATGAGACTGACGGCCAGCACCAGAATAAGCATCATGGGCACCACTTTGAGCACCCTGCCGATCTGGCCGCTGATAAAGGCCAGCGGCCCCAGAATACAGATGGTGGTAATAAAAGAAGATATAACGCCTGCCCCCACCTCTTTGATACCGTCCACGGCAGCTGCAGCAGGTGATTTGCCCTTTTGCCGGTGGGCCATGATATTTTCCGCAATAACGATGGCATCGTCCATGAGCAAACCTATGGCCAGCAGAAGTCCCACCATGGTGAACATGTTGATGCTCAACCCTAAGTGGGGGACAAGGATAAACGCCCCCAGAAAGGAAACCGGCAGGCCCATGACCACCCACAAGGAAATCCGGATGTTAAAGAACAGCCACATGCAGGCAAACACCAGCAAAAGTCCCTGGATACCGTTTTTTACCAGCATGTTCAAGCGGTCCGTAAGAATGTCTGTCTGATCCTGGGTGATGGTCAGGTTCATCCGGGGATGGCGGTCGCGTTCTTCAGAAATAAAGGCTTTGGCTTTTTCGGCCACCTGGAGGGCATCTTCGGTCTTTGATTTTTCAATGGCCAGCATGGCCTGCCGCTGCCCGTTCATCATGATTTTTTCTTCGGGAAGCGCAAACAGGTTTTCCACCACTGCGATGTCCTTGAGGCGTATTTCTCCGCCTTCCGGGATGGCCATGATCACAAGATTTTCCAAAGAGGCTACGGTGCGGCGCTGGTCCACATAGCGCAGCAGGATTTCTTTTTCCCGGGTTTCCAGTATTCCCAGGGGTATATCCTTGCTTTGGGCGGCGATACGTTCCGCCACCCGGGCCGCACTGAGGTTTGTTTTTCGCAAGTCTGCATCAGACAGGGACACCCGCAGCTGGTGATCGGAAAATCCGTGGATGGTCACCAGAGACACCCCGGCTTCCTGGAGCCGGTCTTTGACATCTTCACAATACGCCTTGAGATCCGGCAGTTCCATGGGACCGGACACCAGCACCGACAATACCGGATCGGTTTTGCCCAGCTCCTGTATCACCGGCGGTTCCACTTCCTTTGGAAAATCATCGATGGCATCGATTCCGGTTTCAATGTCCCGGATAAACGTCTGGATATCGCCGGCAGCACTCATTTCAACCACAATGGCAGCCAGGTTTTCCCTGGCATCGGCCCGGATCTCTTTGACATAATTGATTCCGTCAATGGCGTTTTCCACCCGCTGACAGATCACCTCTTCTACTTCCCTGGCCGTGGCACCGGGATATCTGATGCGAATCTCCACTTCAGAAGGGGCAAAATCAGGCTGGGTTTCTTTCAAGATATGGGGCAGGCTCAAGGCCCCGGCAATGAGAAACACCAGCATCAGCAGGTTGGCTCCGGTAGGGTGTCTGGCAAAAAAACTGATCATGGTACAATGCTCTTTGCCCTGGCCAGACCCAGAATATGCTCTGATAAAGCATCATCTGTGACAGGGTGCACTTTCATGCCGATAATGGCAAACAAGGGATCTGACACCACCACCATTTCTTTTTCAGACAGCCCTGATGCAATTACCACAAATTCAGACTGGGTAAAATCCACAGCCACCTGTTTTTTTTCAAGATGATGGTCTGGTCCCACCACATACACGAAGCTATCGTGGACAGCGGTCCTTGGCAGGACCACCTGTCCGGGGCGCACCGGAGCAATCAGTTCAACATGACAGAACATGCCGGGCATCAGAGGCGGACGTTTGCCGGGTATGGCGGTTTCATAAGGGTTGTCCACTACAACCATTACCTGAATTTCTCTGGTTCGGGGATCCACAGATTCCAGAAGCCTTTCCATGCGTGCTTTCCATTGCACAGACCAGTCCTTGTTCTGCAGGGTGACAACAACTGTTATGTCGGCAAACAATTGTTTAAAAATATCTGTTTCCATGCCCGGTTGCAGCAACCCCCTGGTTCTTTCCCCCAACAGGTTGCGCAGCACTTCCATGCGAAACCCTGCATTGATTTCGGTGGCCTCGGTGCCATGGATCTTGAAAAGCGCCTGTCCCGTCCCCACAAACTGGTCGGGTTCGATACTTACATCAGCCAGCCTGCAGTCAAAAGGAGCATGGATCTGTGTTTTGTCCAGATCGATCTGTGCTTGTTTCAGGGCGGCCTGGTGCAGGTCAAGGGCAGCCTGCAGTGCCCTTCGCTGGGAGGGAATCAGGGCCAGGGTGTTTTTGCGTTGCTGCAGGGCCTGTTTCTGGGCCAGAAAGCTTTTTTCTTCCCGGTCCACCGCATCCCGGGATACAGCATTGCGTGCCACCACCTGCTGCTTTCGTTCCAGCATTTTTTGAGACAGGGCCAGGGACTGTGTTTCAATGGCAATAATCTGCCGGGTGTTTGCTTCATTCTGGTCCAGTTCTGCGATTTTTGCCCGGGTTTCTGCAACGGTCGCTTCTAAACGGGCTTTTGCAAGGCGGTATTCAGTAGGGTCTATCTGGACCAGCAGGCTGTCTTTTTTTATCAACTGCCCGGGCTGCAGGTTCGGGTGGGTGGCGGTAACCCGGCCCTTTACTTCAGCCACTGCCTCCCACACCTTTACCGGTTCTGCAATCCCGTATCCTTCCGCCCGGGGTACCAGGTCCACCACCGGGGCCGGAATCACCCGCAGGGTCTGGACAGCTTCCGCGGTCTGTTTTTGTGACGGGCCTGGTTTGTGGGTTACAAGATAGAAGGTCGCAGCCAGGGCCGCAGCCACCGGCAGCAGTATCAACAGGGCCTTTCCCAGTCTGTAGAGTATCTGTTTCATGATGTTTTCTTTGGCTCCTGTGCGGCGATGCTTCGTTCATATGCCGGCCAGGCGGTTTTTACATGGGCGGCCATGTCAAATTTTGCTTCTGATAAATTCCAGAGAACCGCCGCCGGCATGATCATACCCAGAAACATGATCGCAGCAGTGGCAGGGACCACATCCTTTCGGATGGAACCGTTTTGCCTGCCGGATTCAATGATGGTTTCGATCTCTTTCAAATAGGAGGTCATGATGTTTGCCACCCTGGCCCTGCGGTCGGGCTGTCCATTATACACGGCATCGGAAAACATCACATGGGGGATGGCCTGGTTTTCGCTGAGCATGGCGGTATGGCGGGTGAAAAGCAGTTTGAGCTGCTGCAG
>JAABRW010000024.1 GCA_011390695.1 Desulfotignum sp. | reverse complement strand
TGCTGCTGAAGCCGTCGCCTGGGAGGTCCCGGCCCTGGATTTTTTTCACCTGTTTTTAGATGATCAGGCAATGGAAAAGACTGCATGGTTTCTGGCCGACGGTGTGCATCCAGCAAAACCCGGGCACCATGCCATGGCCGGGCATGGTGCACAGGTGCTGGCAGAGACCTTTTGCTTCCAGGGATAATGGCGGCCCCTGTTCCAGATGGGTGTCATTGCCGGGCATAAGGGTCGGCACCGGGAATGCGGGAACCATTCACACGGGCTGGCCGATTTTCAGCACCTCCCTGGCATATGTAATACTTTTTTTACAGGCAGCCATCTCCTTTTCCCGGGCAGTTTCCACCGGATCATCCCCCATGTCCCACTCGATCTCAAAGGTGATGCGGTCAGTGGGGGACTGGCCGCAGATGGTCCGGTATGTCTTGAAACAATCGATATCGCCGTCTCCCAGGGCCACGCCATGAAACCGGATGCCGAACTGGTCCCGGGTCAGTTTGTGGTCACAGAAATGGACGCAGAACGCATAAGGCGCGAGCTTCTCCACAGCCTCTTCCGGATTTTCCAGCACCCCCATGGAGTTCACCGTGTCCACGCAGGCCCCCACCAGAGGATGGTTCACCTGCTGGATCACCCAGACAATCTCATCGGCAAAGGTTTCGGTATGGTTTTCCACAGCCAGCCGGGCATCGTCTTTGGTCTCCAGATCACAGCCGGTAATATGCAGCCCGTCCAGCCCCCAGTCAACCGCCATATCCATGAGCTGGGACAAATCGATCTCCTTGGGCCGGGGATCGGCCTGGATGCCCCAGTTCTGACCCAGGCCCCAGAGATGCAGGGTATAGGTGTGAAGTCCCAATTTCATTTTTCGTGCCATCGCATGCCTCCTGCTGGTCATTTTTTCAATACTGATTTCTGCCCTGGCCGCAAAGTGCCCGGGCAGTAATCATTCCAATTGTTGAGCAACATTGTTCCGCAACGATCATGCCAAAGACTTATTCCGTTTGCATCATGAGATTATTTTGCAAATAATTTCAGATAATTGTATTTTCCCGGCACCGGTCTTACTTGTCATGACACATCAAATAATTTTTATTTTGTCCTGGACTGGATCAAAATTATTTGATTTTTTTCCACTTGCCAAGCGTATGAAAAAACAGTAATCATTTATTAAAGTTCCATACTTCCCCCATTGGATGACGTACAGGCTGCATGGCCCGCACAACCGATGGCTGCCCGGATCAGCCGCCTTCATCTTCCGTTACTGCGCAAAGGAGAAATCATGACCGGGAAAAAATTCCAAAACCACCAGCTTCCCCGGGCAGCAGAAGAAGATTTGGAAGACTGGACTTTTCTAACCCCTTGTCAGGCCGTGGATGCCATTGCCATTGATTTTACGGAATACGGTCCTCAGCCAGTGCTTTTCGCATCTATTGCCCCACTGATTCTTGGCAGCCGGTGCAGCGTTATACAGGAAAAAGAAAAACCAGCCGTACATATATTACAGGGCAATGCGTTTCTTCCGGTGCCAGACAAAAATCTGGGATTTTATCTGATCCATGTGCTGGAAACCGCCCCGCCTGATCTGGAAACCCTGGCAGACATCTGCTCACAGGTTTTTCAGACCCGGACCCGGGCAGGACCTTTGGGAACAAAAAAGATCCCCGGCATCTGGGTTCATTCCCAGATGGAAGACTTTGTCTGCAGCCAGTGCGGAGAGTGCTGCCGGTCACTGGCCTATGAAAACAACTGCACGACATCAGATTATCATCTCTGGCAGTCCCTTGGCCGCCGGGATATCCTGGCCCGGGTCAGAAAAGAATCCTGCCCCGGTAAAAAAGACAGATTCCGGATCTGGGTTGACCCTGATACCGGGAAAACTGCCAAAACCTGCCCCTGGCTTGTGCCCTGCCCTGACAGCAATCGATTTTCCTGCGCCATTCAGGAGATCAAGCCCCACATATGCAGGCAATATCCCTACACCAGAAAACATGCTGTGATGACCGGGTGCAAACACACCTGGAAATAACGCACATAACCCTTTACTGACAAAAGAAAAAAAAGGTATAATTCGGTTTATTGGAATCATACTGGAAAAGGAGAATGAAATGATCAAAAAAACAGCCATCGCCCTGTCTTTTACCATGTTATTTTTTGCTGTATCTTTTTTTATCAAAACACCTGCTGTTCAGGCAGAAGAGTTTTCAGCGGACATGGTCACTGAAATGGACACCGGCAATGTCAGTGGGAAACTGTATGTCAAGAACAATCAGGTGAACCGCAATGAAATGATGGGCATGATTACCATCATGAACCACCCCCATGTGTATCAGGTGTTCACAAATACAAAAAAATACCATGTGACCGATATGGCGGAACTTGAAAAAGAAAACCCCATGGCCGGGGCAGCGGATTTTCACGCCTGGGCAAAAGAAAACAACATGAAAAAAACCGGCACGGAAACTGTTGAAGGATTTGCATGTGATATTTATGAAGGAGCCATCATCCTTGATAAAGAAACCGGACAGACCACCCCCATGAAATTCTGGCTGTCCAGAAAGCTGCAGTATCCCATCAAAACCCAGAGCGTGATGCCCCCGCCTGTGGGCAGGGTTACCACCCACCTTAAAAACATCAAAATCGGAGCGCAGCCGGCACATCTGTTTACTATACCTGAGGGATATACCAAAGCAGCATCAATGGAGCAGGCCATGGGAATGCCGGATATGGAACAGTTTTCAGAAGGACAGATGCCCAGTGCAGAACAGATGGACAACATGATGAAACAGGTGCAGGAGATGATGAAAAACATGCAACAGGAATAAAAAAAAGGAGGCCCGTCATGAGAATCATACCCAAAAAAATCATGTGCGCCATTGATTTCAGCGATTTCACCAACCTGACCCTGTCCTACGGCCAGTCCATGGCAAAAGAGTTCGACGCCAGCCTTACCCTGTGCCATGTGGTGTCCAACATGGTATTGATGTCCTCTGCCGGCCAGGCCTATATCGCCTCTGAGAAAATTGAGGCGGAACGGCGGGAGGATGCCGAATTTCGGCTGAAGGAAATTGCCGAAAACCTGGATAAGGACTGCGACATCATAGTATCCACCGGACATCCGGCTGATGAAATTGCCAGAATTGCCGGGGAATCGGGTATGGACATGGTGGTTGCAGCCACCCATGGCGGGTCCGGCGTCAAACGGTTTCTGGTGGGATCTGTGACAGACCGACTGGTGAAAATCCTGACCTGCCCTGTAATGGTTCTCCATGGCGATGCACTGCCGGATGTGCTGCCAGGCGACCAGAAAAAGCTGTTGAACCGGGTCCTGGTGGGATGTGATTTCTCCCCGGATTCCAGCCTTGCTTTTCAATACGGCCTGAGTCTGGCCCAGGAGTTTGAAACAGAACTGTTTCTGGCCCATGTGGTCCGGCCCACGGAACATGTTGAATTTTCCAGTGCAGATTATATCAAAGTCCAGGAAGGAGATTATCTGGGCTGGGACCGCTCTGACTACCTGGGTCTCACCAAAAATGCCAATGAACCGGACGGACGGCGCAAAGACACCCTCATGCACCGGCTGGAACGTCAGCTCGCCAACATGGTGCCTGAAGAAAGCCGGCATTGGTGCACCCCCATCACCGCCGTACTGGAGGGCGAGCCCTACAAAGAACTGCTGGCCTTTGCCGAAAGCAAAAAGGTGGATCTTATCGTTTTGGGGGTCCGGGGCCACAGCCTGCTGGAAAAATTTCTGGTGGGATCCACCACAGACCGGGTGATCAGCCGGGCTGAATGTCCTGTTCTGGCAGTGCGCCAGAATGATTCCGACAACAAAAAATAAAAAAACATGTAATTTTGGTATGATACATGGTATAAATCCTGGCAAACAACATAACAACAAATGAACATATTTAGATATCCAAAGGAGATATACCATGCCATCATTTACCGCAAACGCACTTCCCCTGCTCATCGGCAGCCTTCCCATGGAGGACCATGAAAAAGCCCTGGACCTGGTATTTGCCCACACCCCGGACATTCCTTTGTGGGTGCAGCTGCCGGCCTTCAGACAGGAAGGCATGATCCAGCAGTTTCTTCCCGGCCTGCCCGGTCTGACCCGGGAAAATGATACCTTTTTTATCAACACCAAAGATCCGCAGTTTGATGGGGCATTTGTCCATTTTTTTGAAGAATACCTTTCCCTGTCAGAACCAACCGCGGATTTTGCCGCTTCCAGATTTGCCTTCACCCCTGAAACCGGGAAGGGATTTTCCCATTTTCTTAACAGGGTGGACAGACACCCGGGCGAATTCACAGCACTCAAAGGACAGGTCACAGGTCCCATCACCTTTTGCACAGCGGTCAAGGATGAGGCAGACAGAGATATTTTCTACAATGACCAGCTGCGGGATGCTGCAGTCAAGCGCCTGGCCATGAATGCCCGGTGGCAGGCCAAAGAGTTTGCACAGCGCGGCACAACCCCGATTATCTTCCTGGATGAACCGGCCCTTGCCGGATTCGGCACCTCCGCCTATATCACCATCACCCGGGCCGATGTCCAGGCCTGCATTGATGAAATTGCCCGGGAAATCCATGCAGAAAACGGCCTGGCAGGGGTGCATGTGTGCGCCAATACAGAATGGGACCTGCTTTTGGACAGTGCCATTGACATCATTTCTTTTGATGCTTTTTCCTATTTTGACCGGTTCATCCTGTACCCGAAAACCATAAAAGAGTTTCTGGGGCGGGGGGGTATACTGGCGTGGGGTATTGTTCCCACAGGCGACGCCGAGACAATTGCAGCACAGACCACTGACGGCCTGGCTGAAAAACTGGAAGACCAGATCAAACAGGTGGCTTCCCTGGGATTTTCCAGAAACGATATCCTGTCCCAATCCTTTGTCACCCCCAGCTGCGGCACAGGCTCTCTGGATCTGGCATCAGCCGCGCAGGTGCTGACACTCACACAACAGGTGTCGGAAAAAATCCGCCAGGCCTGACAGATAATGCCGGGCCTGTAAACAGTTGCCGGCCCGGCAGTCAGGTGTTTTCTTCGGCAGCTTCCGCATTGAAATCCCCGGTTTTCCGGTCACATGTTTCAAAATACCGGGGATAGGCTTTTTTCATCGCTGCCAAAGCCAGGTCCCAGGGCAGGTCGTCAAAACTGCCGTGCGCGGTCACATACTCCATGTGCCGGTTGCCGAAATTATCAAAGGGATGGAAAATAGAATCACAAGTCCCGTCAAATTCCAGGGGCTTGACATTGAACGATTCGCACAGGCCCAGATTGAAAGCCGGGGTGGCCTTGACCCATTTGCCGTTAAGAAACACCTCCGTGAACCCGTGCCAGACAAACAGATCGGTTTCCATCAATGCTTTCAGCCGCTCGGTGTTCAAATGGTTTTTCACATCGGCAAACCCCAGCCGGGCCGGGATCCTTTGGCTTCGGAGACAGGCTGTCAGCAGCACGGCCTTGGCCACGCAGTACCCCTCCTTTTTTGCCAGCACTGCACTGGCTTTCATGGCCTGCCTGTCCGCTTCGATGCTGTAAGGGTTGTACCGGATCACATCCCGCACTGCATAATACAGGCTGACAGCCCTGTCCAGGTCAGATTGGCCCTCTTTTGCGTGCTGTTTTGAAAACGCGATGATATCGGGATGGTCCTTGTCGATAAAATAGGTGGCGGCCAGACAGGCGGACATGGGTACTCCTTTTCCAGGGCATTGATATCTTTACCCCTTGTGTATACTTCAGGAAACGGCAAAAAATCAATGTCTGTTTTGTCTGGATCACGTAAACAGATTATCAGAAGACCTATTCCGATTTTCCAGGCCGTTTTTTTTAAGGGGGGTGTCTTTGCTCCTGTAAACCCCTATGGGCTTGCCGGAGCCAATACGGCCTTTACAAGGATTTCCAGCCGGTGTGCCGGATCGATAGCCCGGCCTGTGTTCCGGGCCGACTGAATGATACGCGCATTCGTGAGACAATGCGCCAGTGCATGAGATAAGCGCTCTCTGGTGAGTTGAGACAGCAAAATGGGTGCAGGCCCCAGCCCGGAAAGAAAAATCCGGTGTCCGTGATAATGCTGGTCCAGAATGTGGGGCACAATGACCTGGGGAATCCCGGCTGCCGCTGCCGCGGCCGTGGTGCCTGCACCGCCGTGGTGTATGATCGCCGCCATTCGGGGAAACAAAGCATGGTGGGGATAATCGTCGATAAAAAACACTGCTTTGTCTGCAAGGTATTTTCCAGCAATTTTTTTCGGATGCCTGATAATGATACGCAGGCCCAGATTTTTCGCTGCCTGGACCAGCAGGGGAACGGCGTTTTCCTGGCCTTTGGGGGGCATGCTTCCAAACCCGGCATAGACCGGTTTTTCCCCGGTTTCCAGAAACCGATCCAGATCCGGGTTGGGCGATAACGGCTGGTCCAGATGCGGATACCCGGTCTGAATCACGGTTTTCTGGACGTCCGGCGGCACAGGGGCAATTTCTTTGTCACCGGCCACAATGGGTTGAGGCCCCAGTATATGGTCCCAGGCACCGGGGACAAGTGCCAGTTTCTGGCGTTTCCGGTACCGGTTGATCAACAGGGTAAGGCTGCACCTGTCCAGGATGTCGGCCATTGTCCAGGTCAGGCGGTTCACCAGGGGCGGCAGGGTCTGGGTCTTTATGGGTAAAAACGGGTGATGTTTCGAGGGAAGCACCTGGGGGGTGAAAGCGATATACCGGTAGGGAATGTGCAAGGCCTCGGCGACCGACGACAGCCCGAACATCAGCGAGGACCCGATAACCAGGTCTGCGGATGCAATCATTTGCGGCAGATGCTTCAGCTGCCATGCCAGCTCCTGCATCACAAACCGGGCAAAGGACAAGCCTGAATAAAGGCTGACCGGCCGGTCAAAGGTGCGGATAAACGCAGACACATCCCGGCCCGCTCCCAGG
>JAABRW010000023.1 GCA_011390695.1 Desulfotignum sp. | reverse complement strand
CCGTCCCGCTCCGGTTTGAAGGTCCGGTAGTTGATGGTTTCCGGTTTTTTTATTTCACCATGGGACCACTCTCTTATCTGGTCGGAAGATGCAAGGCTGATCTGCACTCCCTGATAAATCTTGGGATCTTTTGGTTTTGCGAAGAAATCGTATATATTGTCCAATGTTTTCTCCTTATTTGCTGCCTTCTATAAGATTCATATCCAGACCCAGACTGTTGAGTTCTTTGATCAATACCCTGAATGATTCAGGCATGCCCGGCTCCAGGACGCTCTGGCCCTTTACTATTTTCTCATACATGCGGGTTCTGCCTGTCATATCATCGGATTTGACAGTCAAAAATTCCTGGAGTGCATGGGCTGCACCATAGGCTTCCATGGCCCAGACTTCCATCTCACCCAGACGCTGACCCCCGAACTGGGCCTTGCCGCCCAGAGGCTGCTGGGTGACCAGGGAATAGGGACCGATGGACCGGGCATGGAGTTTGTCATCCACCAGATGGTGGAGCTTGAGCATATACATGGTGCCCACAGTGACCGGCGTGTCGAACGGTTCGCCGGTTCTGCCGTCATACAGGGTAGACTGCCCGGACCGCAGGTAGCCGGACATTTCAATGAGATCCTTGATCTCATCTTCGGTGGCCCCGTCAAATACCGGGGTGGCCGTGTGCACACCATTTTTGTACAGGTCTGCAAATGTGATCAATTCAGGTTCGTCCATGGTATCAATTTTTTCGGCCAGCACATCATGGATACCATCTGCTTTCTGCTTGAGGGTCAAAGAAAAAATGCTTTTCATCTTGTTTCTCAGCTCGGAAAGCTTTTTTTCTTCCAGTAATTCATTGATCTGCTGGCCCAGGCCGAATGCAGCCAGGCCCAGGTGAATTTCCAGAATCTGGCCCACATTCATCCGGGAGGGCACCCCCAATGGATTGAGTACCATATCAACCGGTCTGCCGTCGGCAAAATACGGCAGGTCCTCCACCCGTAGAATTCGGGAAACAACGCCCTTGTTTCCATGCCGGCCGGCCATTTTATCACCCACAGACAATACCCGTTCCATGGCAACACTGATCTTGATGAGTTTGAGAACACCCGGGGGCAGGTCATCCCCTTTTTCAAACCGGGATACCTGGCGGTTGAAATGGTCCCGGGCCTTTTTGATCTGCTCCTGGGCCTGTTCCAGAATAACCTGGGCCCGTTCCGTGGCCACGGCATCTTCCACCGACAGGTTTACCAGAGAGGAAACAGGAATGCCGTCAAAAACCCCGGGGTTGATCTTGAGTCCTTCCTTTACTATGATTTTGCCGGATTTTTCAAGGTCGGTGAGCACTGTATGCCCTTCCAGAACAGATGCAATCTTTTCTCCGGCCACCTGGGAAATAATACGGATTTCATCATCCCTGTCTTTTTCCAGGCGTTCAATTTCCTCATCTTCGATGAGCCGGGTTCTGTCATCCTTGGGCAGTCCCCGCCGGGAAAAGACCTTTGCATCAATAACCTTGCCCTTGACACCCGGGGGCACAGTCAAAGAAGTGTCTTTGACATCACCTGCTTTTTCACCGAAAATGGCCCGGAGCAGTTTTTCTTCCGGTGACAACTGGGTTTCCCCTTTGGGGGTGATTTTGCCCACCAGGATATCTCCGGGATATACCTCCGCACCCAGGCGGATAATCCCGCTTTCATCCAGGTTTTTCAATGCCTCTTCCCCGACATTGGGAATATCTCGGGTGATTTCTTCTTTTCCCAGTTTGGTATCCCGGGCCAGCACCTCGAATTCCTCCACATGCACAGAGGTATACACCCCGTCTTTTACCAGCCGTTCGCTCACCAGAATGGAGTCTTCATAATTGTATCCGTCCCAGGGCATGAACGCCACTGTAACATTCTTACCCAGGGCCAGTTCCCCCATTTCAGTGGACGGTCCGTCGGCAATAACCTGGCCTTTTTTCACCTGTTCGCCTTTTTCCACTATGGGACGGTGGTTGAAGCAGGTATTTTGATTGGACCGGACAAATTTGGTGCAGCTGTAAATGGATACCGCTTTTTCAAAACCCTGTTCTGAGTCAGTATCATCATTTCTGACCACAATGCGTTTGGCATCCACATCCACCACAATACCGTCATAATCCGCCACAATGGTAACACCGGAATCTCTTGCCACAACACTTTCCATACCGGTTCCCACAAGGGGGGCCTCGCTGCGGATCAGGGGCACGGCCTGGCGCTGCATATTCGACCCCATCAGTGCCCGGTTGGCATCGTCATTTTCCAGAAACGGAATCAGGGCAGCAGACACAGACACCAGCTGATTGGGGGATACGTCCATATATTTGACCTCGGGCGGGGTGACCATTTCAAATTCACCGGCCACACGGGCAGACACACGGGGATTGATAAAATGGCCTTCCGGGTCCAGGGGGGCATTGGCCTGGGCAATGGGATGGTCTTTTTCCTCAAATGCGCTCAAATGCCGGATATCCTTGCTGGCCACGGAATTGTCCACCAGACGGAAAGGGGTTTCTATAAAACCGAACTCGTTGACCCGGCCGTAGGTACATAAAGAAACAATCAGGCCGATATTGGGTCCTTCCGGGGTTTCAATGGGACAGATCCGTCCATAATGGGAAGGGTGCACATCCCGCACTTCAAAACCGGCCCGTTCCCGGGTCAACCCCCCCGGCCCCAAAGCTGACAACCGCCTTTTGTGCGTGGTTTCAGACAAGGGGTTGGTCTGGTCCATGAACTGGGACAGCTGGGAGGTGCCGAAAAATTCCCGGACCACTGCTGATACCGGTTTGGGATTGACCAGATCATGGGGCATCATGGCATCCACTTCCTGCATGCTCATCTTTTCCTTGATGGCGCGCTCCATTCTGATCAAACCGATGCGGTAATGGTTTTCCAGCAGCTCCCCCACCGCCCGGACCCGTCTGTTGCCCAGATGATCGATATCATCCACCTGGCCCTGGGTGTCTTTGAGTTCGATCAGGGTGGCGGCAGTGAGCAGCACATCTTCTTTTCTCAAGGTTTTGACATCGATTTTGGTATCCACACCCAGGCGGTGGTTCATTTTCAACCGCCCCACCTTGGACAGATCATAATATGCCTGGCGGAAGAACAAATGGTCGATAAAGTCCTGGGCCACCTCAATGGTGGCGGGGTTTCCGGGACGAAGGCGGCGGTAAATGTCCATTAACGCCACTTCCCTGGCATCCACTTTATCGCTCACCAGGGTTTTGCGCATGGCATCGGAACTTCTGGAATCCACATACAGAATATGAAAATCATTGATGCCTTTTTTTTCCATGAATTCAAAGGTATCTTCTGCAATAAGTTCCCCGGCTTTAAACAGAACATCACCGGTTTCAGGATCTAAAATCGTTCTGGCAAACGCTTTGTCCAAAAGATCATCATCTGAAACAGGAATGAAGTCCAACCCCTCATCTGCCAGTTGTTTTAAAGCCCGTTTTGTAAAAATTCTTCCCTGTTTCACCACAACATCACCGGTTTCAGGCGATTTTACATCATAACTGGCCCTTTGCCGGACCAGATTTTCAGGAACAAACTCCTTAAAAAACGAGCCTTTTTTCTTAACCATACGTTCTTTTCTATAGAAAAAATCAAGGATGTCTTCACTGGTATATCCAAAGGCTTTGAACAAAATGGACACCGGAAATTTGCGGCGCCTGTCAATACGGATATTGATAATATCCTTGGCGTCAATTTCCATGTCAATCCAGGAACCGCGTACCGGAATAATCCTGGCATTGTAAATGATTTTGCCCGAGGAATAGTTCTTGCCTTTGTCATGGTCAAAAAATACGCCGGATGACCGGTGCAGCTGACTGACGACCGCCCTTTCGGTACCGTTGATGATAAAGGTGCCCTGCCTTGTCATCAGGGGTATGGTGCCAAAATAGATTTCCTGTTCCTTGATATCCCGGATGGCGGAGGTCCCGGTATCCTTGTCATGGTCATATACCACCAGACGTACCCGGATATTCACAGGGATATCATAGGTCATGCCCCGGCTGATACATTCTTTCATGGAATGTTTGCTTTCGCCAAAAGAATAGGAAACATATTCCAGGGATGCGGTATCGGTAAAATCCTTGATGGGAAAAACCGATTTGAACACGGCATGAAGCCCCTTTTCATCTCTGTCCCGGGCCGGGGTTTCACGTTGCAGAAAACTTTCAAAAGAATTGCGCTGCATCCCTATCAAATCAGGAATGTCAATAATTTTTCTCTTACTGCCAAACTCTTTTCTGATACGCTTATTCGTCAAAAGACTATCGGTCATGATCTCTCCCAAAAAGTGAGTTTTTCCAACCGTAAAAGCGGAGGTACGGCCCGATTGCCTTACCCCCGCGCAGGGTTTTATGCATAAAGCGGAAATTTTTTAACGCTTTATAAAATTATTTTACAGAAACCTGGGCTCCGGCTCCCTCAAGCTGTGCTTTGATCTTATCAGCTTCTTCTTTGGGGATACCTTCTTTTACAGGTTTGGGTGCTTCTTCAACCAGTGCTTTGGCTTCTTTAAGGCCAAGACCGGTTATGGCTCTGACTTCTTTGATAACATTGATTTTTTTGTCCCCGATTGCTTCAAGAACAACATCGAATTCTGTTTTTTCTTCTTCAGCAGCACCTGCGTCTGCGCCTGCAGGCATGGCACCGCCGGCAAAGGCAACCGGAGCAGCCGCGCTTACCCCGAATTTTTCTTCAAGTTCTTTTATCAGTTCAGACAGGTCAAGAACTGTCATATTGGCGATGAATTCAATAACATCATCTTTTGTGATATCAGCCATTTTAATCTCCTAAATCATTAACACGTAAAGTATATGAAATATTGCAGTTAAGTATAAACATTAATGGAAAAGATACTGCAAGAAAATCAGGCAGCGTCTTTTTGATCTTTGATGCCGTTGAGCACGTTGACAAAACCTCTGGGCACACCAGCCAGAACATTGACAAACGATGTGGGTACCGCATTGAGCGTATAGACCAGTTTGCCAAGCAGTTCTTCTCTGGACGGCATTTTGGCCAGCTCTTTTATCTGGTCAACGCCCAACAGGCTGCCGTTGAAAGCAGCGGCTTTGATTTCCAGCTTTTCATTGTCTTTTGCAAAATCAACAAGAATTTTTGCCGGTGCCACAGGATCTGTATCAGACAGAACTATGGCGCTGGGACCCTTGAAATAATCCTGCATCAAAGCGCAGTCAGTATTTTGAGAGGCCAGGTTCAAGATGGTATTTTTGACAACTTCCATCTGCACCCCGGCTTCCCTGAGACTGGCCCGAAGATCGGTCATTTTCTGGACATTAATACCTTTGTAGTCGACAAGAATTGAAATCTGGGCAGCTGCCAGCTGCTTTGCCAGACGTTCCACCAATTCTTTTTTCTGGGAAATATTCAGCATTTTTTTTACACCTCCTTTCTTTAGAAATTCGAAGGTGCCAACAAAACCAAAACAAATAATGAAAATCTTGTGTCTCGGCAGGCCGGCAATTCCGATTATACGCTTGTGGCGCACCTACTGTCTGGGACAGGTTACTGCTTATGGTATCAGTTACTTGATCAACATGGGGTCAACTTTGATTCCCGGCCCCATGGTTGATGAAACACTGATGGTTTTTAAATAGGTTCCCTTGCTGGACGCTGGCCGCAAAGCAACCACTTTGTCCAGAAATGCCTTGACATTTTCAGTGAGTTTTTCCGGTCCAAAAGAAACTTTGCCCACTGGCGCATGCACAATACCGGCTTTTTCCACCCGGAAATCAATTTTTCCGGCCTTAAGCTCCTGGATGGCTTTTCCTAGTTCAAAGGTCACCGTGCCGGTTTTTGCGTTGGGCATCAGACCCCTGGGTCCGAGAATTCTGCCCAGTTTTCCTACCGTTCCCATCATATCAGGCGTAGCAATGGCTTTGTCAAAACCAAACCATCCTTCCTTGATTTTTTCCACCACCTCATCGGTTGCAATGAAATCAGCACCCGCATCCAGGGCTTCCTGCTCTTTTTCCCCTTTGGCAAATACCAATACCGTGACAGTTTTACCAAGGCCGTTGGGCAAAACCACTGTACCCCGAACCATCTGGTCGGCATGCCGCGGATCAACCCCGAGTCTCACTGCAACATCAACGGTTTCATCAAATCTCACATGGCTTGAAGAAACTGCGAGTTCCAAGGCCTCCAATGGAGTGTATTGCACGGTTCTGTCAATCTTTTTGAGCACTTCTGTATGTTTTTTACTCCGCTTTGGCATTTTTTTCACTCTTATACTATAATGTTAAACGACTTCTATCCCCATACTTCTTGCGGTACCTTCAATGATTTTCACGGCGGCATCGATATCTGAGGCGTTCAGGTCTTCTTTTTTGGTTTCTGCAATGGTTACAATCTGATCCCGGGTCACCTTGCCTACTTTGTCCCGGTTGGGTTCGCCAGAACCCTTTGACAGCTTGGCAGCTGCCAGCAGCAATCTTGATGCAGGCGGTGTTTTGGTAATAAAGCTGAAGGATCTGTCCTTGTAAACCGTAATGACCACCGGAATAATGGAGCCTGCGTCGTTTGCGGTCTTTGCATTAAAAGCCTTGCAGAAATCCATAATATTGACCCCGTGCTGTCCCAGGGCAGGCCCGATGGGAGGGGATGGATTGGCTTTTCCTGCTTCAACCTGAAGCTTTATCTGCGTCATAATCTTTTTTGCCATTTTACTTACTCCTGAAACTCACTGTCTATTAAACCAATAATTAAATTTTGCTAACTTGAATAAAGTTCAGCTCAACTGGGGTGGCGCGCCCGAATATGCTCACCAGCACTTTGAGTTTTTCCTTGTCCGGGGAAACGTCTTCCACTGTTCCATTGAAATTTGCAAACGGTCCGTCAACCACCCTGACATCATCTCCCGGTTCAAAATAAAATTTTGGCTGGGGTTTGTTTTTGCCCTGCTGCATTTTGTCTATAATAACCTGGGCTTCTTTCTCACTGATGGGGG
>JAABRW010000033.1 GCA_011390695.1 Desulfotignum sp. | reverse complement strand
GTCCGGCGTGCGGCAGCAAAGAGGCCAGACGGGATACCGATACCATGGATACTTTTGTGGAATCATCCTGGTATTATCTGCGGTACTGCTCCCCCAGGTTTGACAAAGGCATGTTTGATGAGCAGGCCGTAAAATACTGGGCACCGGTGGACCAGTATATCGGCGGGGTGGAACATGCTGTGCTGCATTTGCTGTATTCCCGGTATTTTATGCGGGTGCTGCACCATTTTAACATGATTGATTTTAAAGAACCCTTTACCAGACTGCTCACCCAGGGAATGGTGTGCAAAGAAACCATGACCTGCCCGGAGCATGGATACCTGTATCCGGAGCAGGTGCAAAAGCAATCCAATGATACCGTTATTTGTAAGCGCTGCGGCAAAGAGGTTGACATCGGCCGGGTCATTAAAATGTCCAAATCCAAAAAAAATGTGGTGGATCCCAATGAACTTCTTGAAAAATACGGGGCAGATGTCACCCGGCTTTTCTGTCTGTTTGCAGCGCCGCCGGAACGGGATCTGGAATGGAGTGAGGACGGTGTTGAGGGAAGCAACCGATTTATCAACCGGGTCTGGCGTCTGGCCCTGGAATGTATGCGCAAAATTGATAAGCAGCAGGTATCCTTGTTCACCGGACCTGCGGCTGACCTGGAAAATCAGGCAGCCAGATCCCTGTATATCAAAACCCACCAGACCATACAGAAGGTGACAGCGGATATTGATGAAAGTTTTCATTTTAATACAGCTGTATCAGCGGTTATGGAGCTGGTGAATGCCGTGTACGCGGTGGATCTGGATACAGCAGACAACCAGATGCAGGCCGTGGTATTGTCTGCCATGGAAAACATGGTGCTGCTGCTCAGTCCTTTTGTTCCGCATTTTTGTGAGGAATTGTTCGAAAAAATGGGGCACCAGGGATCCATTCTGGAACAGCCCTGGCCCACCTTCCGCAAAGACAGCCTGGAAACCGATGAAGTGCTGGTGGTGGTGCAGGTCAACGGCAAACTGCGGTCCAGGTTCAGTGTGGCTCCGGATGCACAGGAAAATGCTATTAAAGAAGCTGCCCTGGCTGATGACAAGATTGCAAAGCATATCCAGGACAAACCGGTGAAAAAAATAATTCTCGTGCGAAAAAAACAGATCCTTGTAAATATAGTGGTGTAATATGAAACTGCCTGAGATGAAAACCGAGAATATGCAAACCGCAATCTTGATAATACTGGGGATGCTTCTGGTTGCCGGTTGTGGATACCGCCTGGAAGGGGGCGGATATTTACACCGGAATGTGGCCAGGGTGGGGGTGGAAGTATTTGAAAACAACAGTGCTCAGACCCGTGCCGGCATTGCGTTTACCAATGAGCTGATCAGAGAAATTCAGGAGGAAACCGATACAAAAGTGATGGATCCTGCCGATGCCCCCCGCCGGATCAAAGGAAGGGTCAAAGCCATTACCTTTTCCACCCTGTCCCGGTCTTCCACAGAAACAGTAACAGAAAGAAGGATAACCGCTTTGGTGGATGTTCAGCTTCTGGACGCAGACGGCGATGTTCTCTGGTCTGCAAATAATTTTTCTTCGTTTGACTCCTATCTGGTGGATTCAGACAAGATAAACGATGAGGCCAGTATCAATGACGCCATCGGGATCATTGCACAGCGGATTGCAGAACGCCTTGTCAGTCAGATGATGGCCAATTTCTAACAGAATGAATACAATGCAAAGACAGGATCTGGCAGCAGGCAGATCCTGTCTTTATCTATAAATGTTCAGGCATTCACCAGTTTGGAAAGTCTTGAAATCTTTCTGGAAGCGGTTTTTTTATGGATAATGCCTTTTTGGGATGCTTTTTGAAGGGCGGACTGGTTCTGGCGCATCAATTCCAAAGCTGTGTCATCACCGGCTGCTTTGGCGGTGCGCACCTTTTTTTCCAGGGTTTTCAGTGTGGTTTTAACCGATCTGTTTCTCTGTCGTCTGACCAGGTTCTGTTTTGCCCGTTTTTTTGCAGATTTGTGGTTGGCCAATTTGGGTGTGCTCCTTATATTCGTCAATTTAATTGTATTATGTGTTATCTTATAAAAAGAAACAGATATAAAATTTTTTGTTTTTTGTCAAGGAAAATCTATTCATGGCCCTGGTCAAAAACACAGCTTTTCTCAGCGGTTTTACCCTTGTAAGCCGGATTCTCGGGGTTATTCGTGATGCATTGATTGCCATGGTCATTGGCACATCCGCCCAGAGCGATGCATTCTTTATTGCGTTCAGACCTTTTGACCTGCTCAGAAAACTTTTTTCTGACGGCATATTCAGCATTGCCTTTGTGCCGCAATTTTCCCGGTTTCTGGAGACCGGCCGCAGGGACCAGGCTGTTTCCATGGTGTTTTCCGCTCTCATCGTTCTGTCTGCGCTGGGGGTTTTTCTGGTTGTGACCGGGCTGCTGCTTGCACCCTGGATACTGCAGGTCATGGCACCGGGATTTGTGCCCGGAGACGCGCAGTTTTCTTTGGCCCTGCTGCTGTTTAAAATCATGATGCCGTATGTGTTTGTTATCATGCTAATTTCTTTGTTCATGGGCGTACTCAATACTTTGGGCAATTTTTATGTGCCGGGAATGACGCCCCTTGTGTTTAATCTGGTGGTGATTTTTTTCACCCTTTCAGCAACCGGATATTTTGATATTCCGGTCACAGGACTTGCACTGGGTGTTGTCTTTGGCGGTCTGGTGCAGCTTGTGTTTCAGGTGCCTTTCATGATCCGTTGCGGCATGCTCAATCCTGGCCGGTTTGTTTTGTGCCATCCCGGTGTTGTGAACAGTGCAAAAAAAATGGTGCCCTGCATGGTGGGGGCCGCACCCTATCAGGTGAATATCCTGGTGGCTTCTTTTTTTGCTTCTTTTCTGGCAGAGGGCAGTGTGTCTTTTCTTTACTATGCCGACCGTCTGGTGCAGTTTCCTTTGGCTTTGATTGCCGTGTCTTTTTCCATTGTACTGCTGCCTTTTTTTTCAAGAAAAGCGGCAGCCGGGAACATAGAGGAAATTGTGCCGGTATTTGATACCGGGGTGCGGCTGGTGATGTTTGTGGCTATGCCGGCCATGGCCGGGCTCATGGCCCTCAATGATCCCATTGTCCGTTTGTTGTTCAGCCAGGGGGCGTTTGATGCCGGTGCGGTTTCCCAGACAGCACATTGTCTGTTGTATCTGGCAACCGGGTTGTGGGCATTCATCGGTGCCCGGGTTTTTGTCACTCTTCATTTTGCTGTTTCCAGTTTCCGGCATCCTTTTTTTGCCGGCATTATATGCATTTGTGCCAATCTCGTGTTTGCATCTGTTTTGATCAATCCCCTGGGTATTACAGGACTGGCTTTGTCTGTTTCCCTGTCATCGGCGGCCGGATTTGTCTATCTTGTTTTTCATCCTCCGGCACAGGTGAAATTTTCACGCATGCAAATGGTTGTTTCAGCTTGCAGAGCCCTTTTTTTATCTGCTATAATGACATTTTGCGTAAAAGGGGCAGCCGGGTTTATCATCACTGATGCACAAGGAAAACTGCTGCTTGGTGCAGGTATGGCCGCCTGTGTGATTATTGGGATGTCTGTGGTGTTTTTTGCGGCCAGAGCCATGCGGTTTCCCGAGGTTGATATGGCACTGCACTGGCTGAAAAAAAGAGCAGAAAAGGACTGATTCATATGGCAGTACTTGAAAAAACAGGTTTTTTTCTGGCCCTTGTACTCATGGTTGTAATATTGTTTCTGATTGTGTTTTCTGAAAACGGAATCAGAGATTATGAGCAGCTTAAATTAAAAAAAGCAGCTGTATCATCCCGGATACACATCACAAGACAGGAAAATAAAATCATAGAAAAACAGATTCTGCGGTTGAAACAGGATATCGGTTATATCAAACACCTGGCCCGGCATGAACACGGTATGGCAGAACCGGATGAATTGATTTTCAAACAACAAAAATAACACAGGGCAGAACCCATGGACCATGAATACAATACCCTGTCTTTGGCAAAGGCATATGAAAGCCAGGGATATTATCAGGATGCAAAACATATCTATGACAGGTTCAATGAAAAATTCCAGGGAAAAGATACAGATATCCAGGCTGCCTGCGCACGTATGAAAACAGCCCTGGAAAATGCATCTTTCCCCACTGCGGCACATACAGTACAAAAGCCGGACACTGCCACAAACAAGAGGGAAACCCGGGTGGCACAGGATCTGGAAAAATGGCTGAGACTGCTGATTCTGAAAAAACGCCTGGGTCTGTTCAAGCGTATTCAGGCCCGGATGTAACACGCCTGAAAAACGTTTTTTTGAGCCGGTCTGTATCGTTCATGCGCAATCATGCCTGGATGAGGCCCATTTGCCGCAAATTTTCATCATCGGGTTAGAACAATGCGGAATCCCAGGCTGTTTCTGACAGCCACAGGCTTGTAAAAACTGCGAAAGGCACATCTCTGGTATTGGCCGTTCTGGAACCAGCCTCCTCCCCGGACAACCCGGTGGTCCCCTTTTCTTTCCAGAGGGTCTATAATATTATCCTGGTAGGTATCTGTCACAGGTCCTATGCTTCTGCGCCATAAACTGTGGCTTTTGCATGCATCCAATACCCATTCCTGGACATTGCCGTGCATGTCGTAAAGTCCCCAGGCATTGGGTTTCAGCGTTTTTACCGGATGGGGTTTAAAATCTCTGGGTGGACCTGCCAGCCCGGAGTTATAGCAATACCAGGCAGTATTGAGCAGTGCCGGTTCCGGCTCTGTGCAGGAGATGGTGGTGATGGGACCGGTGCCAAAAGCGGTGGTGGCGCCTGCCCGGCAGGCGTATTCCCATTCCGCTTCTGTGGGCAGCCTGTACCGGTCTGTTTTTTCCAGTTTGTTGAGAAAGGCAATGAACTGCATGGCCTCATGCCAGGATACCGAATCCACAGGATATCGGCTGCCCAGCTTGAAGGCGGACGGGTTGGGGGAAGCCAGGCGGTTCCACTGTCCCTGGGTGACCTCGGTTTCCCCCATATAAAAACTTTTTGAAATGGTCACCCGGTGTTGTTTTTCATTCCATTGCCGGCCTTTTTCAGATGGGGGACTGCCCATGACAAATTGTCCTGCCGGAATCAAAACAAAGCGCATACCGATCTGGTTGGTGTATATCCGGGTTTCATCAGCAAAGCAATTTCCTGTACAGCAAAAGAGTATGCCAAAAAAAAACAGTGCCTGCACAAGGTATCGGGCAAAAAAATTCATCTTAAGCATTCCTGCAATCGGGTAACCGGTTATATGAAAGCCGTCAGCCATCAGTACTCAGCTAACAGCTAAAAGCTAACAGCTAACAGCTAAAAACTAACAGCTCCCATACTTTGTTGTGCGCGTCAGGGCATGGGTGTTATTAAAATACTTTTACCATATACCCGGTAACCTGTCCAACCATGATACAGGGGAAAAACAAAAATTGTAAAACAAAAATGTGTGAAACGGTTTTAAAAAAATATTTAGAAATGATATGAAAAGAAAAAACAAAGCTTAAAATACAGGAGCAGGGAATGAAACAAAAAGACAAACCAGATGCAAAAACGGCTGCTTCCCGGATCAGCGCCAACCGGAAAAAAAGGCCTGCACCCTCCGGTGCCGGGGCTGCCGGGTCCTCCTTGTTGAAAAAGAATGAATTTACCCTGATCATTGCCGGCGCACTGGTTGTAACGCTGGTGGTATTTTTTTTGTTTTTTCGGGCATCTGATTCACAGACCCAGGCAGTGCCTTCCGTTTCCCAGGATACACTGTCTGAAGAAATGCAGGACCGGATGGCAGCCATGGAAGCTGCCATAGAAAACATGCAGGCCAAATTATCGTTTGCTGCGGGGGACGGCACTGATGCGGATCTGGATGCCACTTTGGCCCGACTGCAGCAGCAGATATCCCGTCTTGAGGTTGCTGCCCAGGTGAAATTTGATTCACTGACCGAACGGATGGGAAACCTGGAACAAAAGCTGTCAGCTGTCAGCAAACAAGCGGCAGCACCAGAGCCGGAGAAAAATGAGCCCCGAAAAAACACCCCTGTGGTAAAAAAATCCACAACCGTACAGGACAAAAAAGCAGCCACCGTATTTCACACGGTGAAAAAAGGGGAAACCCTGTGGAGTATTTCCCAAAAATACAATACCACTGTGGCAGCTCTGCGCAAAATCAACAACCTGGCCCCGGATGCCGATATCTATCCAGGCACCAACATAGCGGTGCGCTGATGCACTGTTTTATCGCCTGGAACCGGCTCCTTTCACCAGCTTGATCATATCAGACACCTGCTGGATATCCTTGAAGCCGAAACCGGTTTCCACCCCTGATGAGATGTCCACACCCAGGGGATCGGCATCAGCAAGGGCTTTAGTGATATTGTTGCAGGTCAGCCCGCCGGCCAGCATTACCGGATATTGGGCGGCAATTTTCCGGGCCAGGTGGTATTCCCAGGTTCTGGCATTGCCCCCGGGTAATTTTCCCAGCCCGCATTCCACCAAGAAACAGTCGGCAGACCTATAGGTATGCACAGTGTCCAGGGCCGGAGTTCGGGCAGCAAAAACCGCTTTTATCACGGTCAGTTTTTTTTTCTTCAACGCATTTACCAGCTCCGGTGATTCCCTGCCATGGAGCTGCACCCCTGTCAGGCCGCATTTTTCTACATGGGCCATGATCGTGTCCAACCCGGCATCCACAAATACCCCCCATACCGGCACCTGGCCTGAAATGGTTTGGGCAACCAGCGCGGCCCGGGGAATATCCAGATATCTGGGGCTTTTGGGATAAAACACCAGTCCGATAATATCTGCCCCGGCCCGGACGCATGCCTGTGCATTGTCAGGATCTGTCAGGCCGCAGATTTTGATGAAAGGAGAATGGTCCGGCAGGGATTGAAACCGGGAGGGGGCCATGGACCTATGCATCCTGTAAAAGGGAGCGGATAAATGCCTTGCGGTCTGTGGCCAGGACAATGCTCTCTCCCACCAGAAAATTGTATATGCCGGCATCCACGGCATTTTTTATATCCTGGCGGCAGGAAATTCCCGATGCTGCCACCGGAAGGATATCTGGGGGAAGAACATCCGCAACCCGCAGGGCCGTGTCAGGGTCCACTTCCAGCGTGGCAAGGTTTCTGTTGTTGATACCCACCACCGCAGCCCCTGTGACAAGGGCCTGTTCACACTCCCATTCAGAAGATACCTCCACCAGGGGCTCCATGCCCAGATCCCGTGCAAGGATTGTATAGTCTGCCTGCTGGTTCCGGGAAAGCAGGGTGGTGATGAGAAGGACGGAACTGGCTCCGGCCTGTTTTGCTTCATAGATCTGGTATGCGCTGATGATAAAATCCTTGCGCAGTACCGGCAGCCGGGTGGCAGTGCAGGCGGTTTTCAGATCCCTGAGGCTGCCTTTGAAATATACTTGTTCGGTGAGCACGGATATGGCCCTGGCCCCTGCTTTTTCACAGTCTCTGGTATAGGCATGGGGATCCAGGTCCGGGCAGATATTTTTTTTTGACGGGGAGGCTTTTTTGATTTCTGCAATGATCCCCGGATCCAGAGAGGTGCTTTGGGCCATGGCTTTGTGAAAGTCGGCCCCGGCAGGCAGTTTCTCCGCTTCTTTACGCAGAACAGCCAGAGGCAGGTTTCGGCGGCTATGGGCCACCGCTTCTTGTTTGATTTGGACCATGGTTTTTAAAAACCCTTGCGGTTTCATTTCATGCATTCTCCCGGGTGAACCGCACCAGGTCAATGAGTTTTTGTTCTGCCTTACCTGAGTCAATGGCATCGGCTGCCACCTGGATTCCCTGGTGGATGGCAGGGGCAGCACCGGCTGCCACCAGACCGGCACCGGCATTGATCAGAACAATATTTCGCTTCGGGCCTTTTTCACCGGCCAGAACAGACTGAATAATGGCGGCATTGGTGTGCACATCCCCGCCTTTGAGGTCTTCTGGATCAGCATAGTCATCAAAATACTGCAGCGGATCCAGGTCATAGGATTTGACCTGGCCGTCCGACAGTTCAGCTACCCGGGTCAGATCTGTGGTGGTGATTTCATCCATACCGTCATGGCCGTGAACCACAAAGGCTTTTTCCACACCCAGCAGCTTGAGTGCCTTGGCAAACATCTGGGTAAGGTGGGGGGCATATACCCCCAGGATCTGGCAGGAGGCGGCAGCCGGGTTGGTCAAAGGGCCCAGCATGTTGAAAATGCTGCGGATCCCGCATTCTTTCCTGGCCCGGGCCGCATATTTCATGGCCCCGTGGAAAACCGGGGCAAACATGAAGCCGATGCCGATGTCGTTCACAGCTTCTTCCACGATTTCCGGATCCAGTTCCAGGTTGACCCCCAGCGCTTCCAGAACATCTGCACTGCCGCATCTGCTGGAAACGCTCCGGTTGCCGTGTTTGGCCACGGTGATGCCGGCACCTGCCACCACAAAGGCGGTGGCAGTGGAGATGTTAAAGGAGCCTGACGCATCCCCGCCGGTGCCGCAGGTGTCGATCACTTTTCCGGACACGGTCTGAATGCGCCGGGCTCTGGTGCGCATTGCCCGGGCTGCGCCGGCCAGCTCTTCAAAGGTTTCTTTTTTGGTGGCCAGGGCTGCCATGAATGCCCCCACCTGGGCCGGGGTGATGGTACCGGAAAAAATATCTGTGATCATGTCAGCGGCCTGGTCTTCGGTCAGGTCTTGGCCTGCGATAATGCGGTTGAGAAGCAGGGTGAAATTCATTTTGCAGCCCCTTTGATAAAGTTGCGGATCAGGCGTTTGCCCACAGTGGTCATAAAGGATTCCGGATGAAACTGAACCCCCTGGGTGGGGTGATGCCGGTGGCGGATTCCCATGATCTCTCCGTCCTCGGTTCTGGCTGTGACCACCAGGCAGTCGGGAAGATCTGATTCCTGCACGGCCAGGGAATGGTAGCGCATGACCGGAAAAGGGCGTAAAAGCCCCGCAAAAATATGGGAGCCGTCGGCTGTGACCACCGATGTTTTGCCGTGCATGATCTTTCGGGCGTGGACAATGGTGCCGCCGAAGCTCTGGGCAATGACCTGGTGGCCCAGACAGACCCCCAGGATAGGAATTTTACCGGATAACTGCCGCACCACATCCAGGGACACACCAGCATCTTCCGGCCGTCCCGGGCCGGGGGAAATCACAATGGCGCCGGGGTTCATGGCCGCAAGGTCCCGGGCACAGGTCTTGTCATTTCTGAACACCTCAACGGTTACCCCGGTATGCAAAAGGTAGTGGACCAGATTAAAGGTAAAAGAATCATAATTGTCGATAATGACAACCTGCATGTTTCAGCCTCCATTTGTATGGGAAAGGGCGAATTTCAAGGCGGTTTCAACACTTTTGGCCTTGTTTCTGCATTCTTCAAGTTCTGCGGCCGGATCTGAATCATGGACAATGCCGGCCCCGGCCTGGACTGTCAGGGTGTTGTTTTCCATGACAGCGGTTCTGATGGTGATGGCAAAATCCATGTTCCCGGTAAACGAGATATATCCGGCAGCACCGCCATATACCTGCCGGGGCCGTTTTTCCAGGCCGGAGATGATCTCCATGGCCCGGATTTTCGGGGCACCGGTGAGGGTGCCGGCCGGAAAGGCGGCCCTGAACAGGTCCAGGGCATCATATCCAGGCAAAAGATCACAGGTGATGTTGGATACCAGGTGCATGACATGGGAATAGCGCTCAATGACCATGGTGTCGGTCACCTGGACTGTGCCTGGTTCCGCTACCCTGCCCAGGTCGTTTCTGCCCAGATCTATGAGCATGATGTGCTCGGCTTTTTCCTTTTCATCTGAAAGCAGCTCATCTGCCAGGGCCAGATCCTGCTGCTCTGTGGCGCCCCTGGGACGGGTGCCGGCAATGGGCCTGAGGGTGGCCACCCGGTTTTCCAGTCTCACCATGGTTTCCGGGGATGACCCGGCAATGACCATGTCAGTGAAATTCATGAAAAACATGTAGGGAGAAGGGTTGATATACCGCTGGGCCCGGTAGAACAGGACCGGATCCAGACTGGTTGTACAGGAAAAAGGCAGAGAATACACAGCCTGGAAAATATCGCCTTCCAGGATATGGTGTTTGATGGTGTCAACTCCTGCCAGGAACTGGTGGTCAGGCACCTGGCAGGCAAGTTCCACAGGCGGTGTTTTCAAGGGATCCTGTTCCCCGGCCGGTGCGCGGATAATTGCCAGAAGCTGGTCCAGATCCTGGCAGGCCTCATCATAGGCTGTATCCGGATCTGTATCTTCCTCCAGATAACAGATGCGCACACAGGTCAGGGTCTGCTGGACATTGTCAAAAATAACCATCTGGTCTGGAATGATAAAATGGGCATAGGGGGAATTCTCGGGCAGTGACACCGGAATATTTTCAAAAAATGAGACCATTTCATAGGTCACAAACCCGGTCAGACCGGTCCAGAAACGCGGAAGCTCTTTTATTTGTGCAGGATGGTATGCCTGGATGATGGTTTTGATCACAGCCAGAGGGTCGTTGCCGTGGGCAATGGTTGTGCGCTGTGGATGGAACGTGTTTTTTCGGGTGACCAGTTCCACATGATCGGCAAATACCCGCAGGCTGCCGTGGGCGCGTATCCCCAGAAAACTGTATCTGGCCCATCGTTCTCCACCTTCAACACTTTCCAGCAAAAAGCATTCCTTGTCTGTGGCATGAAATTTCTGCAAAATGGAAACCGGGGTGTGGATATCTGCCAGAATCCGGGCGCATACCGGCACCACATTGTGGGTTTGGACCAGGTGTGAAAACCTTTCTCTGTCCGGGAATCGGGAGATGATCATGGCAGCCTCTTTAGGGCGAAGCCGGGGCCGGGCACCGGTGTGGGGGGCAGGGTAAAAATTAGGGGCCGGTTGATATGGTGGCACATCTTTTTATAGACCATTGCAATAATTGTCATACTGGTTTGTTTCCTAGTGTTTCTGCAGTTCCGGGTTTTGCTGTGGTTAAGGGTTGACGCGCAAATTAAATGATTTCTCCCAAGTTGTCAAGACAAATGTTTCTATTCATAGAAACATTTTCCGGATTTTATTGGGCAATTTTATATAAAATATGATACAAGCATGGCCGGACAAACCATATAAGACAAGGATGCAACAGATGTTATTAGTGTTTCCGCCGGTGGCAAAACCCTGTGAACCGCCGGCCGGGGTGGCCTATCTTGCCGGGGCACTGGCAGAAAACAGCATTGCCTGTCAGGTGGTGGATGCCAGTATTGAAGGATTGATGTATTTGATCAACCAGGACCTGATCCCGACCGATTCCTGGTCCTGCCGAGCCCTGAAGAACAGAGAAACCATACTGGCTGACCTCCAGAACCCTGGTTTGTATACCAACCAGGACCGGTATCACCAGCGGGTGTATGATCTGAACAAACTGCTGTCTCTGGCAGTGGACCAGCCCCGGTTCAAAGTGACCCTCAGTGATTATTCAGACCAGGAACTGTCTGCCGTGTGCAGCAAAGATCTGTGCAAAAGTGCAGAAACTTTTCAAACCAACCCGTTTTACCCTTATTTTGAAGAAATGCTCAGACCGGTTTTGTCCCTTTGGGAATCTGCCTGGGTGGGAATCTCTTTGTGTTATCTCAACCAGGCCCTGGTAAGTTTTGCGCTGGCCGGGTGGATCCGGCACAATTTTGCACACAAAAAAATTGTCATGGGCGGGGGCCTTGTTTCTTCCTGGATGAGCCGGCCGCATACAGGTAATCCTTTTTCCGGGCTCATTGATAACATCATACCGGGAGAAGGGGAAATACCGCTGCTGGATCTTCTGGGAAAGCCGGGCAGCACCAGACGCCATTATGTCCCGGATTACCGGTTTGCCCGGGAGAACACCTATCTGGCACCGGCCAGAATACTGCCCTTCCGGGGTACCATCGGCTGCTACTGGCGCAAGTGCCGGTTTTGTCCGGAAAAAGCGGAAACCCGTCCCTATATTGCCAGGCGTGCCTCCCGCATGCTGGATGATGTCATGGTCATGTATCAGCGGTTTTCCCCCGGCACCATACATTTTATCGACAATGCCATGACCCCGGCTTTTTTGCGGGCACTGGCCGGGTCAGAAGCGGATATTCCCTTTACCTGGTACGGGTTTGTGCGGTTTGAAAAAGACCTGGCAGATCCGGATTTCTGCCATCGTCTCAAACGCAGCGGCTGCGGCATGCTCAAGCTGGGGCTGGAATCAGGGGACCAGTCTGTGCTGGACAACATGCACAAAGGTACTGACCTTGCCATGGTATCCAGGATTTTGAAGAACCTTCACCAGGCAGGTATTTTCACCTATGTGTACCTGCTGTTCGGCACTGTTTTTGAAGATGCTGCTTCTGCCGGTAAAACCCTTGATTTCACCCGGGAACACCAGTCATATATCGATTATCTCAACCTGGCGGTTTTCAATCTGCCAAAACACAGCGAAGATGCCCGGGGTGTTGACACCTGTGAGTTTTACCGGGGTGACCTTTCCTTGTATCTGAATTTTGTCCACCCAAAAGGATGGGACAGAAAGCAGGTGAAACAGTTTTTAGACAAAACCTTTAAAAAACAACTGGCCATTGGATCAGGGTTTCGAAAAAACCCGGCTTTTTTTTCCTCCAACCATGCCATGTTTTTCAATCACCATATATATAAGGAAATGATATGATAGCTGAAATTCTGTCCACCGGAGATGAAGTGATGCTGGGGGATCTGGTTGATACCAACAGCGCTTATTTATGTGACAGGCTCAAGCAGCTGGGCGTGGTGGTCTCCCGGATCACTGCCAGAGGAGATGATGTGGAAGCTGTGGAAGAAACGATTCTGCATATCTCCCGGCGGGCCCGCATCTGCCTGGTTACAGGCGGCCTGGGCCCCACCAGCGATGACATTACTGCCCAGGCCTGCGCCAAAGCGGCCGGCCAGCCGCTGGTGCGCCATCCCGGGGCGTATGAATCCATGAAAACATATTTCGCCCGCCGGGGATTTGCACTGACACCTGAAAATGAAAAACAGGCTTTGCTGCCGGCATCAGCAGAGGTTTTGAAGAATACCCACGGCACAGCACCGGGATTTTTCTTTGGGTTGCACAAATGCCTTTTTTTTTGTATGCCCGGGGTCCCCTCGGAGATGAAGAAGATGATGGAAACACAGGTGGAACCGCATATCACAAAGGTATTTGGCCTGTCACCACATCTGCATATCCGGCGTTTCACCATTTTCGGGCTGCCTGAATCCCGGGTGGGGGCATTGCTCAAGGATTTTAATGACCTGTTTGCTGATATCCGTCTGGGTTTTCGGGCCAGTTTTCCCCTCATTGAGGTGAAACTGGTTTTTCACGGCACTGATTTGTGTGATACCGGGGAAAAATCTTCTGCCGGCAGAATCCAGGATAAAGAAACCGTAGAGGAAAAAGAAACGGTCCAGGAAAAAGAAACCGCAGGTATAAAAAAAAACGGGGCCCAGGCACATTTAGACCGGGCCGGGCACTGGGTTGTCCGGCAGCTGGGCAAAAAAGTGGTGTCTATGACCGGTCTGTCTCTGCAAGCGGAGGTGGGGCGGCTGTTGAAAGGGCAGAACCAGACCCTGGCTGCTGCAGAATCCTGCACCGGGGGCCTGATTTCCCATTTGATCACCGAGGTGCCCGGCAGTTCGGATTATTTTCTTTTGTCCGCTGTCACCTATGCCAACGCAGCCAAGGTAAAGGTGCTGGGAGTCGACCCCAAAACCCTGGAAACCCATGGAGCAGTCCATGAAAAAACAGCCCTGGAAATGGCACAAGGAGTAAAAAAAATATCCGGGGCAGACTGGGGGATTTCCACCACCGGCATTGCCGGGCCCGGCGGCGGCCCCACCGCAAAAAAAGTGGGAACCGTGTGTATCGGTCTGGCAGGACCCGGGGTGGCAGATGCCAGACAGTATCATTTTACATTTGATGACAGGGGCAGAAACAAGAAAATTTTTGCAGCCATGGCCCTGGAGGTTCTGCGCAGGCAATTGACAGGAACACAGCGGTTTTAAGAAAAAGTAAGGGCAAATATTTTTTTATACCAGGCCAGGGTATGGGTTTCAAATTCAGCCTGATGGGATGCAGAAGACATCTGGTGGTCCCCGCCTTTTTGTATGATGCATTTTCCGGGGGACTGCATGCTCTCAAACAGGGTATGGGCATTGGAAACCGGCACCACCTGGTCCGCATCTCCGTGGAAAATCAATACATGGTGAAGGGCTGCGGCCTGTTCTGTCAGATCAAACAGCAGGTTTTGTTTGAAAAAATCCAGGGGCAGGGCGGGCCGGCTGTCATTGGCCCGG
>JAABRW010000021.1 GCA_011390695.1 Desulfotignum sp. | reverse complement strand
GATTCCAACAAGCGCATCGTCCAGATCAACGAGATTGTGGAGCAGAGCCTGAAACTGATCAGGGACCAGAAAAAGTTCCGCAACATCCAGATCCGGCGGTATCTGCCCGAAGAGATGATGCTCATCAATGCCGATACCAGCAAACTGAACCAGGTGATCATCAATCTGGTGATCAATGCGGCAGATGCCATGCACGGCAACGGCAAAATCACCCTGCACACCTACAAGGACAAACCCCATAAAAAGGTGTTTCTGGAAATAAAGGACACAGGAGAAGGTATTCCCAGAGAAAACCTGTCCAAAATATTTGATCCGTTTTTCACCACAAAGGAGGTGGGAAAAAGCACGGGCCTGGGCCTGAGCATTGTTTACGGCATCATCGAGGAGCACGGCGGTAAAATTGCCGTCAAAAAAACCGGTGCCAAGGGAACCACGTTCATCATTGAATTTCCTTTGTACCTGCCCGCCGAAGACGGGCCCCATTTTTGCGATCCCTCTATGCTGGAATAAAAAAACAACACCCGGTAACGGGTTTTACATGATAACAGGAAACTTGCTGATATGTCTGAATTACCAACCAGTGATGAAAAAAACACAGCCAAAGGTTCCTCCCCGGAGCCCAATGATCAGGATATCTTTTTTACACCCAGGGTCCTGGTGGTGGATGATGAAGAACGGATCCGGAAAGCCTGCCAGCGCCTGCTCAGCCGGGAGGGCTGTGATGTGGCCATGGCGGACAACGGGATAAAGGGCCTGAAGATGATCGATGAGGCCCATTTTGATATCGTTCTGCTGGATCTGATGATGCCGGGGATGTCCGGCATGGATGTGCTGACCGGGATCAAGGCCCGGCACCCGGATACCGTGATTATTGTGATCACCGGATATGCCACCCTGGAGCATTCCATTGAAACCATGAAAAAAGGGGCGTTTGATTTTTTATCCAAACCCTTTTCCCCCCAGGAACTGCGGCTGGTGATATCCAAAGCCATTGAGTTTATCCGCACCCTTCAGGACATCTCCAGTGAGAAATCACGCATGCGGGTCATGGTGAATACCCTGAGAGAAGGGGTGTTGACAACAGATCACCAGAAACGCATTGTTCTGGCCAATCCGGCTTTTTTAAAAATGATCGGATCTGACAAACGGTCCGCCATCGGCCAGGATGTCAGGGATGTTGTGGAAGACCGGCGGGTTCTGGAAATGATCGACCAGGCCATTGCACAGCCTGGTGACCAGTTTGCTGAAATCACGGATGAACTCACCCTGGCTGCTGAAGGGGACCGGGAAGAGCGGGTCATCGGTATCCGGTGCATCCCTTTCCGGGACCGGCTCAACCGGAATCTGGGGGCGGTGACGGTATTCCATGATATCACCGCCTTGAAAAAAATGGACCAGCTGAAATCAGATTTTGTGTCCATGGTGGCCCATGAAATCAAAAGTCCCTTGAATTCCATTCTCATGCAGCTCAAAGTGGTCCTGGACGGCCTGGCAGGGGATTTGACCGAAAAGCAGACCCAGATCCTGTCCAGGAGTGCGGACAAAATCACCTCCCTTTCAGACCTGGCAGCAGAGCTGCTGGATCTGTCCAAAATCGAATCCGGACTCATCAACCAGGAGCGGGAAGAACTCAATTTGTCCCGCCTGATTGCAGAACAGGTGCAGTTTTACCGGGGACAGGCTGATGCCAAATCCATCCATCTCACCAAAAAAACCTGCCCGGATGACATGTTTGTCATGGGCAACCGCACCAATATCGAAGAGGTGCTGGCCAACCTGATTTCCAATGCCATCCGGTATACCCCTTCCAATGGGAAGATAACAGTATGGTGCGGCAAAGATGATGATTTTGTCAATATCCATGTGGCAGATACAGGGCTTGGCATACCAGAAGAATACAGGGCCCAGATATTTGACCGGTTTTTCCGGGTCAAGAATGAAAAAACCCGGTATATCAATGGTACCGGCCTGGGGCTTGCCATTGTAAAAAGTATTGTGGAATCCCATCACGGCACAATCCAGGTGGTTTCACAGGAAGGTCAGGGCAGCCATTTCACAGTGAGTCTGCCCAGATCCCAGTACAAGATATAAGATACAGGGTCCGGCTTTTTTCCTTGTCATTTGGACCAAAAAATCATATGCATGGCATGAACAAAGGGAAATTGATTTTCTAAAGCGGGGTCTTGCGTGCACAAAGATGCCAGACTGGAAAAAAGCGAACGGCTGAACCTGGTACTCACCACCATCCGGGATGTGGGCCGGCTGCTCATCAGCGAGGGAGACAAAGGCAGACTGGTCCAGGGAATCTGTGATATCCTGGTGGGCAAGCGCGGATATTACAACGCCTGGATCGGCCTTATGGACCAGGAGGGCAGGGTTTTCCTGGTGGCGGATTCCGGGTTCACCGACCGGTTTGAAAAGGTGCGCAGCCAGATCCTGGACCAGGAATTTACCCGGTGTATCAAAAAAGCCCTGGCATCGGATCAGGTGTTTGCCGTCCTGGATCCGGTAAAAGAATGTGCCCGGTGTCTGCTTGCCCGGGGGTATGCAGACCGCGGCGGGCTGGCCGCAGGCCTTGTCCATGAGCAGCGCAGTTTCGGGTTCATGGTGTTGTCCATTCCCGGGCATCTGGCAGCTGACCAGACCGAAAAGCACATTGTCAAGGAGATGGCGGATGACATTGCCGCAGCCCTGTACCGCCTGGATCTGGAAGAAAAACAGAAAAAAGCGGAACTGGCCACCAAAAAAAGCCGGGCCCGGTTCAAAACATTGATTGAAAATTCTCTCAACTATATTTCCATTATCCAGAACCACGAGATCGTCTATCAGAAACCCGGCCAGCGCAAGGTGCATTCTTTGATGACCCATGTGTTCAATCCGCCGCAGTTCTCCCATGTCTATGCCGGTGACAGGGAGCGGATCAGCCGGAAATACCGGGATCTTCTGGCAGGACAGGTCCAGCGCATGGAAGAAGATTTCAGGTATTACCCCAAAGGAACGGGCCAGGCAGCCTCTGAAGTGAGATGGGCCTTGATTTCCGCTACCATGATCGATTACCTGGGGGTGCAGTCTGTGCTCACAAACATCATGGATATCACCGATTCCAAGGAGGTGGAGCATTTTTTGCGCATCCAGGACAAGATGACTTCCCTGGGACGGGTCACCGCAGGCATTGCCCATGAAATCCGCAACCCCTTGTCCGGGATATACATTTATCTCAAAGCCCTGAAAAAAATTTACAATGAGATGGGGGACATCACAAAGGTGGTGTCCATCATCGACAAGATTGAACTGGCTTCGGACAAGATTGAATCCATTATCAAGCGGGTCATGGATTTTTCCAAACCGGGCCAGCCCAGGTTTGTGTTTGCCAATCTCAACACCTATATCGATGAGGTCACCAAACTCACTGCCGTGACGCTGCGCAAAAGCGGGATACGGTTTGTCAAAAACCTGGATCCGGATATCCCGGAGTGTTTTGTGGAGCCCCACCTCATAGAACAGGTGATCCTCAACCTGATCACCAATGCAGCCGAGGCCATGAAAAATTTTTCCGGGGAAAAGCAGATTGAACTGTCCACCACCAGCACTGCCGACCATGTTATTATTCAGCTCAATGACACAGGCCCGGGAATCCCCATATCCCGGCAGGGCAAGGTGTTTGATCCATTTTATACCACAAAATCCAATTCATCGGGCATCGGGTTGAGCATCTGCCACCGGATCATCCTGGACCACGGCGGGGTGCTCAAGCTTACTTCCGCTGAAAACAAAGGCACCCGGTTCACCATTGAACTGCCTTTGAAAACCGGAAACAGCAGCAGGGAAACCAGAGAAGGCAGCAGGGAGTGATCCGGTACAGCATTGCCATTGTGGATGATGAACAGACCATCCGGGACGGCCTGGATCTGGTGCTGGCAGACACCTATGACCTGGCCCTTTACGAGGATGCGGAAAGTTTTGCCGCAGCCCTGGCAGACAAGGTGCCGGACCTGGTGCTCATGGATATCGGCCTGCCCGGCATGAGCGGCATCGAGGCCTTAGGGCTTGTCAAGGCACAGCACCCCGGACTGCCCGTGATCATGATCACGGCGTTTGAAGACATCCAGATGGTGATCCAGTCCATGAAACTGGGGGCATTCGATTTTATCCTCAAGCCCATCAACCCGGACCTGCTGGAACTGACCATACAGAAGGCGGTTGCCTCCATTGCCCTGGTCAAGGAGGTCCAGCTGCTCCAGGAAAAATTCCTCCGGGAAAACGAGCCCTGCTTTATCGGGGAAAGCAAAAATATCGAGGATATCATGGATTTTATCAACCTGGTATCCAGCAGTCCGGACACCCCCATCATGATCCTGGGGGAAACCGGCACAGGCAAGGAGCTGATCGCCAAAGCCATCCATGCCAGAAGCCCGGTATTCCAGGGGCCGTTTGTGGCGGTGAACTGTTCGGCCTTTCCCGAAGACCTGCTGGAATCCGAGCTGTTCGGATACGAGGCCGGTGCGTTTTCCGGGGCCAGACACCAGGGCAAAAAAGGGTTTATCGAAGAAGCCCACCAGGGAACCCTGTTTCTGGACGAGGTGGCAGACCTGAGCCCGGCCGGCCAGGCCAAACTGCTCAGGTTCCTGGAAAACGGCGAATTTTACAAAGTAGGGGGGACCCGCACCTACAGGGTATCCACCCGGGTGGTGTCTGCCACCAACAAGAATCTGGATGAACTGGTGGCAGCCGGCAGGTTCAGAAAGGATCTGTATTTCCGGCTCTGTGTGGTCAAGGCCAATATCCCTTCCCTGAACGAACGGCCTGATGATATCCTGCCCCTGGCCAAGTATTTTCTGCAGCAGTTCAATGAGAAATTCGGCAAATCTTTGACAGGGTTTACAAAAGATGCCAGACAGGGCCTGGTCTCCCACACCTTTACCGGCAATGTCAGGGAACTGAAAAATATTGTGGAGCGGGCTGTGCTGGTGGCAAAGGACGATCTTGTGGATACGCCGGAACTGGGGCTGATGCCGGACGCTGCCGGCAAAAAAGCCCCCGGCCATCTGTCACACCGGACCCTGGAAAACCGCCCCGGGCACGCTGAGAAATCTGGATACTCTGAACACCCTGAACACCCCGGGCACTCTGAATACGCTGAACCATCTGAACACACGGTGACCATTCCTGATAAAGGCGTGGTTCTGGGGAAAATTTTGTCAGACATGGAACATGCCTATATGGCAAAGGCCCTGGCCCGGGCCCGGGGCAATGAAAGCCAGGCAGCACGGCTGTTGCACATGAACCACCACACCTTCCGATACCGCTGGAAAAAACTGAACAAAAAAGATTAGGCTCCCTCCGGAACCCGGACCATGGCATCGCCGGGAAAGGCAGATCAATGGCCCAGTCCGAACAGGTCAATGGCCTGGTCCCGGAGGTACTGGCCGATGGGGATGGCGGAGGTGGCAGCCGGAGACGGGGCATTGCATACATGCAGGGACCGCCGGGTCCGGGCGAATAAAAAATCATGCACCAGGCTGCCGTCTTTCATGACAGCCTGGGCCCGGATGCCTGCAGGCCAGGGCAGAAGATCCTGCAGCGTCAGAGAGGGGCAGTATCTGCGGACCCGCTTGAGATATCCCGGTTTCCAGGCAGAATCCATCTGTTCTCTGATGCCCGACCCCAGATTTTCGGCCATTACCTTCCAGAAACCCGGAAATGTCACCATGTCTGCCATATCTGTGAGATCCATGTTCACGGGGCCGTATCCTTCCCGCTTGAAGCCCAGCACCGCGTTGGGCCCCACAGTGATGCTGCCGTCAATCATGGGGGTCAGGTGCACCCCGAGAAAGGGCAGATCCGGGTCAGGGATGGGATAGATGAGATGGGAAACAAGGTGTGAGCACCCTTTGGGAAGCTGAAAATATTCCCCCCGGAAAGGGATGATGGCAAAATCAACGGAAATGTGCATCATCTTTGCCAGACGGTCGGCCATAAGACCGCCGCAGGCGATCACATACCTGGTGGCAAAAGCGCTGCCTTTCGTGTGCAGAACCACCTGGTCGGAAGATTCTTTGACATTGACCACCGCCTGTCCGGTCTGGATCTCACCCCCCAGGGCCTGGAACAAAGATGCCATTTTCTGTGTAATTTTCACAAAGTCACAGATAGCGGTGGCCGGCACCAAAAGTGCCCCAAGCCCCTGGATACGGGGCTCCAGACGGCCCAGTTCCTGCCGGTCGATCCGGTACACCTGGATTTTGTTTTCAATACATCGCTGTTCCAGGGCATGCATGCGTTCAACCTCCACATCACCGGCAGCAACCAGCAGCTTGCCGCATTGCCTGAAAGGAAGGTTGTGTTCTCTGCAGAAATCAATGGTGGCCCGGGATCCCCTGCGGCAGAAATCCGCCTTGAGACTGCCGGGCTGGTAATACACACCGGCATGGATTACCCCGGAGTTGTGGCCGGTCTGGTGGACTGCAAACCGGTTTTCTTTTTCCAGCAGCAGGATGGCGGCATCGGCAAACCGTTTTTTAAGCGCCAGCGCGGTCGATACCCCCACAATGCCGCCGCCGATCACTGTGATGTCATACTGCGGAACCATTATATAACTCTTTTCCTATCTCCTGGATGCGGGCCAATGGATTTATTCAAATGCAGGCATGATAGTACCAGGAGGTCAGAAAATCAAGGCATGTGTCGGGCCTTAATCTTTGCTATAGTACCGTGTGCTTCTATGGGGAGCCCCTGGTAGTCTCCTGCGAACGGACCGTCAGAGCCGGAGGGGGCGCTGGTAAAATATGCCGGGATGGTTTTCAACCAGAGGGCGGGTTGCCGCACTATATTGTTCTTATGGAAACAAGCCCCCGTAGATCTCGGACCGGGCACAGGAGGCTGCCAGGGGCGGGGCTTGGGAAAGAGTGCTGCACAGAGCGATCGAAAACCCGGCATGCTTATGGTAAATATCCAGTGTCGGGCGGATGCGGCGGTTGCCAAAATCCACTTTTTCCGGGCCCAA
>JAABRW010000020.1 GCA_011390695.1 Desulfotignum sp. | reverse complement strand
CATTGGAACATGGGGATCTAACCGTCAACCGATATCAATACATACTATGACTGCAACTGCTGTTTGCTGCCAACCCTATTTTGGAGAAACCATCATGGAAAAACCCTGCAAAAAAATGGACAGACGGACATTTATTAAAAAAACCACCCGGGGAGCAGCCGCTTTTGCCGCTGCCAGCATGGGGCCCTGGTTTATCAAAGATGCCCTGTCTTCATCCGGCACACTGAACCTGTTTACCTGGCCTGACTATTCCAAGCCCGAGGTCATAGCCGCTTTTGAAAAAAGTACCGGCATCAAGGTCAAGGTAACCAACTACAGCACCAACCAGGAATGCATGAACAAGCTGCGGGCTTCCAGAGCCAAAGGCTTTGATGTTGCCCAGCCGTCCCTGACGGAATTTGCCCTTCACATGGAATTTGACCTGTACCGGGAAATCGACGAATCCAGAATTGCCAACCTGCATAATCTGGAACCGGCATTTTATGAAAAATCAAAAAAGCTGGGCGGCGTGATCAACGGCAAACGGGTGGGATTCCCTTATGACTGGGGTACGGAAGCCATGGCCTTTACCACGGAAAAACACAATTTTTCACACAAAGATCTTTCCTATGGCACCATGTGGGAAAATGATTTTCTGGAAAAAGTTACCTGCCGGCCCCACAGCGTGTTCATCGGTACCGGTCTGTATCTGGATGCCATCGGCAAGGTGCCGTCCAACCGTATGTATGACACCTATGCATCAGAAGAAAAAATGAAGAAAGTGTATGATCAGATCCTGGCTTTCCTGATCCAGAAGAAAAAAAATATCAAAATGTTCTGGAACAACGCCCAGGATCACCAGCTGGCATTTCTCCAGAACGGCTGTGAAATCGGCCAGACCTGGGACGGGCCCATTCTGACCATGAAAAAAGAGGGCAGACCTGTAACCTACATGGCCCCGAAAGAAGGTGCCATGACCTGGGTGGATTCCATGGCCATTGTAAAACATGCAAAGAATGTGGAACAGGCCTATGCATTCATGAACTGGGCATATACCCCTGAAGCCGGGGCTGTCATGGCAAAAAGTACCGGATATAATTCGGTGGTCAAAGGGGTGTCAGAACTGCTGGATGACAAGACCAAGCAGGGATTTGCCCAGGCCTATCCGGGTGATGCCCTGGAAAACCTGTGGTGGTATGTGTCGGAACCGGCCTGGTTCGTTCCTGCCAGAACCGTTTACAGAGACCGTTTCCAGGCAGCCTGATTGCGGCATCTGTGATAACAATCATGCTGGAGCGTTGGGTTCATGGGACATGATATTCATATAGAGGGTGTGACCATGCAGTTCGGCAGTGTCAATGCCCTGACTGACATTGATGTCCACATCCGGGCCGGAGAGTTTTTCAGTTTTCTGGGACCCTCCGGCTGCGGCAAAACCACCCTGTTGAAATTGATCGCAGGTTTTCTGGAACCCACCCGGGGTGAGATCAGAATCAACGGGAAAAGCATGAAAGGGGTTGGGCCCAACATACGCCCCACAGCCATGATTTTCCAGAACCTGGCCCTGTTTCCCCTGATGACGGTGGCTGAAAATATCGGATTCGGTCTGGATGTGAGAAAAACCCCGCGCAAAGAAAAAATTCGAAAAATTGCACACCTTCTGGACCTGGTAAATCTTCCCAATGCCGGGAAAAAATCGGTCAAAGACCTTTCCGGCGGCCAGAAACAGCGGGTGGCCATTGCCAGGGCACTGGCCGTGGCCCCTTCTGTACTGCTCCTGGATGAACCCCTGTCTGCACTGGATTTGAAGCTGCGAAAGCATATGCGGTTTGAACTGCGAAAGATCCAGCAGAAAACCGGTGTGACCTTTGTGTATATCACCCACGATCAGGGAGAGGCATTGACCATGTCCGACCGGGTGGGGGTCATTTCAGAGGCAGGCATTTTGGAACAGGTGGACACCCCGTTTGACCTGTACAACCAGCCAAAAACCGGATTTGTGGCATCATTTGTCGGAGAAAACAACACCTTTGAGGCCCGGGCCGCGGCCGGGCAAAACAATGCGTCCATGGCCCAGACCCCGTTCGGTACATTCTTCTGCCGCAATCCCATGAACCTGCACCCCGGTTCCAGTGCCACTGCTTTTGTCCGGCCGGAAACCATCACCCTTGTCAATGGGTCCTCTCCAGCAGAAAATACCGTGCAGTGCCAGGTCATCAGCCAGAGTTTTGAAGGCCCATTTGTGACCATGGCCCTGAAGACACAAGACAATACGGTTATACGGCTGCGAAAAAACAATGACGGTTCCGGTCCGCTGCTGTCCCCGGATGCACAGGTCTCCATTTGTTTTGCCCATGACAGCATTCTGCTGCTGCCCCCCCAGGGAAAAGCCCATGACCGGAATGTTTAAACAGGCTTTCTCCAGTTTCGGGAAAACTGGAACTGGTATTATTTTTCTTCTGGTGGGCGGATGGATGATCTTCATGATCATCAGCCCGCAGCTCATTGCCCTGGACTATTCCTTCCGGTCCCTGCTGTCTCTGCGGGACATCGGCGGCCCGAAAGATACCTATACCCTGAAAAATTATATCACCCTGATGACCAATACCCTGCACCGGGCAGTATTTTTCAAAACCATCTGGTCCAGTCTGCTGGTCACTTTCCTGGCCCTGTGCCTGTGTTACCCCATATCGTATTACATGGCAAAGGCTGCCAGGCGGTCCCATGTTTCTTTGCTCATGATGTGCATTATCGTCCCTTACTGGATCAATGAACTGCTGCGTATTTTCGCCTGGCAGCTCATTTTGTCTGATGCCGGCATTCTCAACCAGATCCTTTTGTGGCTTCAGATCATCAACGAACCGGTAAATTTCAGGGCTGGTGACACCGCAGTCATCCTAGGGATGGTGTATGCCTATATTCTTTTTATGGTTTTTCCTTTGTACAACGCCATGGAAAGCCTGGATACCAATCAAATTGACGGTGCAAGAGACCTGGGGGCATCATGGCTGCGGATTCACCGGAAAATCGTCATCCCCCATGCAAAACCAGGCATGGCAGTGGGGTGTATCATGACATTCATGCTGGCAGCAGGATCTGTGGCAGCCCCACAGCTTTTAGGCAGTCCGTCCAGTTTCTGGTTCACCCAGATCATATACACCAATTATGAAACCACAAACTGGAACCTGGGCACAGCCTATGCCGAAGTTCTGGCGCTGCTGTGCCTGGTTTTCATGTTTCTAATGCTCAAAGTTTTTAAAGTCGGTTTAAAGGAGTTTGTAAGGTGATATCTTCCAGCCGCATCCTGGGGGTGATGACAAGCCTGTATCTGCTGGGATTTTTCACCTACCTTTTCTTGCCGCTGGTATTCATGTCAGTTGTGGCATTTAACCAGAGCGACATTCCCCAGGCTGTTCCCTGGAATGGATTCACTTTCGCCTGGTTTGCGGCATTGTTTCAGGATGACAGAATGTGGCAGGCATTTGGCAATTCCATTATTGTGGCTGTGGGCGTTGTGCTTATCTCTGTTCCCGTAGGCCTGAGTGCGGCCATGGTCCTGACCCGGCTGCACTTTAAGGCCAAAAATCTGCTGTATGCGCTGATGGTGTCTCCCATTCTGGTACCCGGTATTGTACTGGGCATTTCCACATTTCTTTTCTGGGACAGCTGGTTCAGGATATCCGGCGGGATCTGGACGGCCATAATGGGACAGGCCACCTTTATTTCCGCTTACTGCATGCTGTTAATCATGGCCAGGGCCCAGCGCTTTGACAGAACCCAGGAAGATGCCGCCTTTGATCTGGGTGCCGGACACAGCCGGGTATTTTTCAAAATCACCCTGCCTTTTCTCAAACCGGCAATACTATCATCCGCTGCCCTGGCTTTTATGCAGTCCTTTGAAAATTACAATACCACCCTGTTTGCCATCGGCATCGAGCAGACCCTGCCCATTTATATCGGCACGCAGCTGCGGGTGTTCATCAGCCCTGCCATGAATGCCCTTGGGGTGGCATTTATACTGGTGACCATTTTCGGTGCCGTAATGTATGAAATACTCAGACGAAAAGAGCGTTTTTGATGAACAATACCATCCTGGTCCTCATTGACGGACTGCGCAGCGATGCCATTACCCAGGCCCATACCCCTGCCATGGACTATCTCATGGCATCCGGCACCTTCTGCCTCACCGGACAGACAGTGGAACCGTCTTTGACCCTGCCGGCCCATTTCTCCCTGTTTACCTCCCTGCCGCCATACAGCCACGGGGTTTTGACAAATACAGGCCTGCCGGACATGTCAGCTGCCGGCCAGAGCCTGTTCGCCCATTTGAAGGCCTGGGGCAAATCCTGCGCTGCATTTTATTCCTGGGAACATCTGCGCAACCTGGCACTGCCCGGGCATGTGGATTATTCTCATCTCCAGAAACTGTGCATGGAAAATGACCTGGAAATGATCGGAGGGGCTGCTGCCAGGCATATCACCACCCGGAGGCCGGATTTTACCTTTGTATATCTGGAATGGGCAGATGTCGCAGGTCATATCCACGGATGGATGTCTGATCCATATCTCGATGCTGTGAGCAGGTGCGACCATGTGCTGGGAAAAATTGTGGGTGCCGCCAAAACAGCCGACAAAAAAGGGACCTGTTTCAATCTGGTGGTGCTCAGCGACCATGGCGGCTGTGGACAGCACCATAACACCACCGGTCAACCCGATGTGCTCACCATCCCCTTTATTGCATATGGCAAACCTGTCAGAAAAGGGTACCGTCTGGCCGGGCCGGTATCGATTCTGGACATCGCCCCCACCATCGCAAAACTGATGGACATACAGCCCCACCCGGAATGGGAGGGCACTGTTGTTTCAGACATTTTTATTCCCAGTTCCCGGAAGGTCCCCATGATGCGGCTGGGGTAGAAAAGCAGATCAGCGGCATATCCAATCAGACACCCATTATCAGATAAACCAGAAATCATGCTGCAGCCAGCGTTTTGGTTTCATGTGTAATTTTTTTTGGCTCTGTATGCGGATATCCAACATCGGAAAATCCAAGACCTGACAGCTGCTCCTGTATTTCAGCCAGCACAAGGGAGAGGTGGTCTGCGATCTGTTCAGAATGCATCTCCACAGCGCCGGCAAACTGGCTGGTGGTCTGTGCGGCTGATTCAACACCGCAGATCCGGGATGAAACATTCTTGATTTCAGAAGTGGTGGCATGGGCATTTCCGGCAATATCTGCAATGCCTGTCCGTTGTTCTTCAACAGCCGAGGAGATCTGGTGGCTGGTTTCTGTGAGGTATCCCACCCTGCTTTCAATGCGCTGGGTATTGGCAATCAAGGCCTGACAGGCACCCTGGATATAATCGATTTTCATGCTGATGTCCTGGTTGGCGGCCTCGGTCTGCAGGGACAGTTCCCTGACCTCCCGTGCCACAACGGCAAAACCTTTACCCGCAGCACCTGACCGGGCCGCTTCGATCCTGGCATTGAGAGCAAGAAGCTTTGTTTCCTGGGAAATATGTTTCACTATATTGACAATTTCATTAATTTCTTCCGATGCCCTCCGCAAGTGGTCCATATCCTTTCTGGAAGCATGGGTGACCGAATTGATATCTGTGACCAGACGGGTCTGGTTTGAAACCTGTCTACTGATGCTTTCCACAGCTGACTGCAGCTGTCTGGCTGCATTGGCCACATCGGATGTCTGTGCCACCGTACGCAGTGCAGAGTCATGCACACTGCTGGTCTGGTTTTTTGTGTTTTCTGCCACAGCATGTAATTCACCGGCGCTGCCTTTCATTGCATCAGCCTTCTGTCGGATCTCCGCAATCATGCTGGACATATTTTTCACAAGATTGCCAATGACCCGACGTTCCTTTTTCTTCCGATGGTCTTCTTTTTTGAGACGGGTAAGCACAGACTGGAATGTGTTCACTGCAGAAGCCAGGACACCGATACGGTCGCTTCGTTTCAGATAGGGAACCGTAATACCCTCGCCGTTGTTGATGCGGTCCAGGGAAAGGGTCAGTTTTTTAAGGGGCCGTTCCACAATGAACCACACCATAAAATGGAGCAGGACAAGATTGGTCAGGATGGCTGCCAGGGCAATGAATACAATGGTCTGCTTTTTTTCTTTGTGCAAGGCATTTAAGGCGGCTTTCTTTTTTTCCAATGACTCCACATTGTACAAAATTGCGTTTCTGGTGGTTTCTGCTGCGATGGCTTCATCAGCCAGCCGGCTGTTGAGCTGCAAAACAAGCGTTTGCAATGCATCGGCACTGGATGCCTTCTGAACCACAGCCAAAATATACTCATCAATGGCGGCAGCATCTGCTGCGGGCGTATCCGACAGCAGCCAGATGTGATGAACCGCATCCATAAACACCTTGTTTTGATCCAGAATGCCTTTGGAGACAAGGATCTGCCCCTTTTTTTCCTGCACAACCACCAGGCCCTTTGAGATATCCCGGCGCTGCCGGCGATTATAGAATTGTCTGTAGTTGTCTCTTCCCGTGATCTTTTCTTCTTTGGCGATAGTAAAATTTTCCTTTATCCAGGCAAGAATCTTCTGTCCGGCATTCACCTCCAGAAGTTTGGGTATTTCCAGATATTTTTTCTGCAGATCAAAGATATTATTGCGTAAATCGGCATGCATGCCGTCACTTGCCTGTAAAAGGGCATCGGTCTGTGCAGTAACCTGGGAGAACGCCTGATAATTGACATAGATTAAAAGCACGATGCAGCAGTTTGTGACCAGCCCGACCCCCGCCATTATCTTCATGCCAACGGACACCCATGATTTTTTTTTGGCAGAACCGAAAAGAGCAGGTATTTTGCTGTAGTAAAAAGACGGTGATTTTCTTATTGCCATGATTCAGCCTATTCCGTGATTGTTAAAATTCGTTTTCATCGCACCCAAACATATGGTGACCCTGTTTACACGGCATTAGGAATGCATGAAAATATCATGAGAGTGAAATTATCCTGACGCGGGTTTCTCCGCTAATATTCGTGCCGTGACCAGCCATAATCAGACCCCTGG
>JAABRW010000019.1 GCA_011390695.1 Desulfotignum sp. | reverse complement strand
TGCTCCTTGCCATGGCAACGGGAACCGGAAAAACGTTTACCATTGTCTCTTCCATATACAGGCTGCTTAAATCCGGGTATGCCAAAAGAATCCTTTTCCTGGTGGACAGGCGTTCATTGGCGGCGCAAACTGTTTCGGAAATTTCAGCGTTTGAAACACCTGAGGGTTTAAAACTTGATAAAGATTACGAGGTTTACAGCCAGAAGTTCAGGCGTGAAGATCTGGAAGGAGAAGGAAATTTTGATCCAAAAGTGCTGCCTGAAGAATACCTGACCAATCCCCAGGAAAAACACACTTTTATCTATGTATCTACCATTCAGCGCATGTCGATCAACTTGCTTGGAAAAGAGGCTGTAAGCGATTTTGAATATGAGGTGGATGCCAAAAAACTGGATATTCCGATTCACACCTTTGATATCATCGTTGCCGATGAGTGTCATCGGGGCTATTCGGCAAAAGAGACAGGGCGATGGAAACATGTTCTGGATTATTTCGATGCGGTAAAAATCGGGCTTACTGCAACCCCGGCCACACATACGCTGGCAATGTTCAAAAATAAAGTGTTTTCGTATAGTACCGAACAGGCGGTGCTCGATGGTTACCTGGTCGATTACGATGCGGTCAAGATAATGTCAGATATCCATATAAACGGCGCGTTTCTTAAAGAAGGAGAACTGGTCGGTGAGATTGATATGGAAACCGGTACCGAACAACTGGATGAGCTGGAAGATGAGCGTGAGTTCAGTGCTTCCGAGATAGAGCAGAAAATTACATCCCCGGACAGTATTGAAAAAATCATCAGGACAATAAAAAAATATACGGATGCGCATGAAATGGAATACAAGCGGTTTCCCAAGATGCTCATTTTCGCGGTCAATGACCTGCCCCATGTTTCTCATGCAGATCAAGTGGTGCGTACCTGCAAGGAAATTTTTGGCAGAGGGGATGATTTTGTCATGAAAATTACCGGAAGCCAAACAGTTGACAGGCCTTTACAGAAGATCCGTCAATTCAGAAACCGGCCGGAACCCAAAATCGTCGTGACAGTTGATATGCTGACCACCGGGGTGGATATCCCTGCAATTGAAATGGTGGTATTCATGCGGATGGTGAAATCCCGCATCCTCTGGGTACAGATGCTGGGGCGGGGCACCCGGCTGTGTCCGGAGATAAATAAAGAGAAATTCACCATTTTTGACTGTTTTGACGGGGGGCTTTTGTCCTATTTTAGAAATGCCACTGATTTCAATGTCGATCTTCAAAAAGCAACCATGCCTTTATCCGAGATCATCGAGCGGATTTACGACAATCGGGAGCGTGAGTATAACACCAAGCGTCTGATCAAACGCCTGCGTCGTATAGAAAAAAACATGGGGGCAGAAGCACGGGATGCATTTTCAAAATATATCCCGGATGGCGATATGAAAAATTTTGCGGACCGGTTGAATGAAAACATCCAGAACAATTTTATCGAAACAATGAAGCTGCTAAGGAATAAGGATTTTCAGGATCTGCTACAGAATTATCCGCGGCCCAGAAAAATATTCGTCAAAGGCTACGATATTGTCGACACCGTCGAACATGAGGTCATGTTCCGAGTCGGCAAGAATTACCAGAAACCGGAAGACTATCTGAAACTGTTCGAATCTTTTGTCCGGCAGAACCCGGAACACATCAAGGCCATTGAGATTCTGCTTTCACGTCCTGCCGGCTGGAACACGGAGACGCTGGAAGATCTGCGTGCCAAACTCAAGCAAAGCGGTTTTCCGGAAAATGATCTTCAGCGCGGCCATGAACTGGTGTATAAAAAACCGCTGGCCGATATCATTTCCATGGTCAAGCATGCCGCTGACTATGAAATGCCCATCATGACGGCCCGGGAACGGGTAACCCAGGTGGTTGACAATCTGTTGAAAAAACATTCTTTCAATGCAGCGCAGGCAGACTGGCTCGCCTATATCAAAGAACATTTGATCGAAAATCTGTCCATTTCCCGGCAAGATTTTGAAATCATGCCGGTATTTGAGCGTCACGGCGGTTTGACAAAGGCCCGTCAGATTTTCGGGGGTCAGTTTGAAGATCTGATCCATGAAATCAACCAGGCGATTGCCGCATAAACAAATAGAAAAAGGTGTAATGGATGTCTGATATTGTCGGTAAACTGTGGGGGTTCTGCCATACCCTGCGCCATGACGGCATCGATTATGGGGATTATATCGAGCAGCTGACCTACCTGCTTTTTTTGAAAATGTCCCAGGAAAAGGGAATCGATTTGTCCGATATCACCTATGAAGAAAATAAAACAAGGGTCAGGTGTGATTGTTCATGGAATCCCTTTGCCGAAAAATCGGGAACCGAACTGCTGGATGCCTTTGCGCAGATTCTGCGGGCGCTCAGCCGCCAGTCCGGTCTTCTCGGAGATGTGTTTGCCCAGGCCATGCCGCGCTTTACCAATCCGGTCAATCTGAAAAAAATCATCAACATGATCGATGAAGAGGACTGGTCCGCAATGGAGGTGGATGTCAAAGGAGCCGCATTTGAAGGGCTGCTCGAAAAATCCGCTGCAGAAGGGAAAAAAGGGGCGGGCCAGTATTTTACTCCCCGGGTCCTTATTCAGTCTGTTGTCAATGTGATGAAGCCGGATCCCCGCAGCAGCAAAGAGTTCACCATCTGCGACCCTGCCTGCGGCACAGCCGGGTTCTTGATGGTGGCGTATGAATGGCTCATGCAGAAGAGCAAAGGTGCGCTGGCGCGCAGGGATGTGGCCCGTATCAAAAAACAAACCTTTTTCGGCCAGGAACTGGTGCCCCGTCCCCGGCGGCTCGCCCTGATGAATCTGTTTCTTCACGGTCTTGAACCGACCATTCATCTGGGAGACAGCATCTATGAACCGGACCGGGGGGAGCGGTATGACTGCATTCTCACCAATCCGCCCTTCGGGACCAAAGGCGCCAACCAGGCCCCGGTGCGGGATGATTTTACCGTCAGTACCAGCAACAAACAGCTCAATTTCATCCAGCATGTGATGACCATTCTCAAACCCGGCGGCCGGGCCGCAATGGTGCTGCCGGATAATGTGCTGTTTGCCGATGCTGCCGGAGAGGTCATCCGTTACCTTATGGAAGACTGCAATGTGCATACGCTGCTGCGCCTGCCCAACGGCACGTTTACGCCTTACAGCCAGGGGGTGAAAGCGAACGTGATATTTTTTCAGAAAGGGATGAAGACCGAAAATACCTGGATTTACGACTGCCGTACCAATATTCCCGGTGTGACCAAAAAAGACCGGCCCCTGACCCCGGCCATGTTTGCAGAGTTTGAAACCTGTTATGGAAACGATCCCAACGGCCGGGCAGCACGGAAAGACCTGGGCGAAGACGGCCGTTTCAGGCGGTTTTCATTTTCACAGATCAAAGAAAGACATTTCAATTTAGACATCTCATGGCTGAAAAACGGGGATCTGGAAGATACGGATGCGCTGCCGGAGCCGCAGCTGCTGGTGGCGGAGGCTATTACCGAACTGAGCGCCTGTGTGGATGAACTGCAGTTGATTCTGGATAAGATTGAAGCGGAGGAAGTGGAATGAATGGGATGCTTCCCTCAAATTGGGTTTCTGTTGAGCTGTCAAAAGCTGTGATTTATGGAAAAGGAAAAAAACCAAAAATTTTATCAGAAAAAAATCGAGAAGGTTTTGTTCCATATATTAACATTAAAGCATTTGAAAAAGGAGTTATTGATGAATACGCTGACATTGGATCATCCAGGTTAATCGATGAAAACGATGTTCTGGTTGTTTGGGACGGTGCCCGGTTTGGCCTTACGGGTATGGGGATAACTGGTGCTGCGGGTTCGACATTAATGGTCTTGAAACCCGTTGTTTGCAATTCAAAATATCTATATAGCTTTATCAACCGATATTACAGCTATATCAATTCAAAGCCGAAAGGAACCGGTACACCGCATGTTAATCCGGATGTCTTTTGGAAACTGCTTTTTCCTATAGCCCCCATCAACGAACAAAAACGCATTGTCGCCAAGCTGGATGTTGTCATGCCCCGCATTGCGGCGGTGAAAGAGCGGCTGGAAAAAATACCGGCTATCCTCAAACGGTTTCGCCAGTCGGTGCTTGATGCGGCGCTATCGGGAAAATTGACCGAAAACTGGCGAGGAGATCATTCAGAGATTGAGAGTGTTGAGAATGTCTTGTCGGTTGTTGGCGACAAATTCTCCAGTGATTATTTGAATGTATTTGAAGAGACACAGGCAGAGTCATTGCCTGCAAAGTGGATTCATGTACCACTTGAAAATCTGGGTAAAATCCAGGGGGGAGGAACGCCATCGAAATCAGAACCTAATTACTGGGCAGGCACTATTCCATGGATAAGCCCCAAGGATATGAAAGTTGACAAAATTTATAGTGGTAAAGATTTTATCTCCAATGCGGCTCTTGAAAAAACTTCGGTTAAATTGATCCCTAAAGGCAGCATTCTTTTTGTGGTAAGAGGAATGATACTGGCACATACCTTTCCAGTGGCTTTAACCATGAATGAAGTCACGATCAACCAGGATATGAAAGGAATCACTCCTTTTGATGTAGTCGATAGCGCCTATCTTTTTTTGGTGTTTAAAAATATTCAAAGCGACGTTCTTTCATACATCAAAGAAGCAACCCATGGTACTTTGCGACTTGAAATGTCGATAATAAAAACCTTTGCAGTTCCTCTGCCCCCGATTGAAGAACAAAAAGAAATCGTCCGCCAGGTGGACAAGCTCTTTGCCCTGGCAGACAAAGTAGAAAACCATTACCAGAAAGCCAAAGACCGGGTGGACAAGCTGTCTCAATCGGTTCTTGCCAAAGCCTTTCGGGGAGAACTGGTGCCCCAGGATCCCAATGACGAACCAGCGGAAAAGCTGCTGGAGCGGATACGTCAGGAAAAGGTCCTGATGGAAAAGGAATTGAAAGAATCCAGGACGAGACGTATCAGAAAAAAGGCCGTGAAAAAAACAAGCAGGAGTATCAAATGAGGGATGTACAGAAACCGGATCACAAGAGCCTGAATTCGATTATTGCCATGTTGCGGGAAGGGAAATTTGTTATACCGGACTTCCAGCGCGATTTTGAATGGAAGCCTTGGGATATCAAGGAACTTCTCAAGTCGATTTTTCTGGATTACTACATCGGCAGCCTGCTGTTGTGGAAAGGTAAAAAAGAAAACTTTGATGCGCTTTCTTGTGAAACGATTTATGGTTTTGACAATGTGCACGGAGTCAGCCCATGGACAAAGGATAAATCAAGCCCGGAATTTATCGTCTTGGACGGGCAGCAGCGGCTGACCGCCTTGTACTATGCCATGATTGCCCCAGATGTTCCGCTGCCCAACCGGAAAAGCAAAGCCGTCTATTTCATCAAAGTCCACAAGTTCATGAATGAGGAATATGATGATGCGTTTCAGTATGACTGGCTGTCCAAACGGTATGAACGGATACTTGCCGATACCAGCACCCAGTTTGAAGAGCATTTTTTTCCCTTGTCCATTATTGGAAGGGAAGGCTGGGATTTACCCAACTGGGTCCAAGGCTATGAACAGTACTGGCAGAAAAAACTGGACCAGGCATCCCAGGCGCAAGATGTCGAGCAGATAGCCATTTGTAACCCAAACAGTGTCAATGCCAAAAACTTCAGTGATCATATCCGGGGCATTACCCAAGAGTACCAGATTGCTTATATTGAACTCGATGTGGAACTGGCCGTAGACAAAGTTTGTGACATTTTTACTCAGATCAACAGCAAAGGAATTCGGCTGGATGTGTTTGATTTGATCAACGCGTTGCTCAAGCCCAAAGGCCTTCAGCTCAAACTGATGTGGCGGGAAGTGGCACCAAGATTGAATTTTGTCGAAACGGAAAAAATGAATGTCTACGTTCTGCAGGTGATGTCGATTCTGTGTCAGGCTTATTGTTCCCCTAAATATCTGTATTACCTGCTCCCGGGGCAGGTGAAGCAGATACGGGAGCCGGATGGGACTCGTAAGAAAGAAGTTCTTATTCAAAACACCGATGCGTTTCAGGAAAAATGGAATCAGGCGGTTCATACCATTGAAAGTGCCATCAAGCTGCTTCAGCATCCACAGGAATACGGCGTGATTTCTTCGGCCTATCTGCCTTATGTGTCGATCCTGCCGGCGTTTGCCGCAATTCAGCATGAAATTGGCCAAATCCCAAGCAGTAAGCGGCTGGAAGCACAGCGGAAATTCAGGCAATGGTATTGGGCATCGGTATTTACCAACCGTTACTCCGGGTCGGTGGAGTCCACCAGTACCCGGGATTATCTTGATATGAAAGCCTGGTTTAGAAACAATGAGGAGTTATTGCCGGTCATCTCAGAATTCCGTTCCCGTTTCAGGGAGCTGGATCTGTTGAAAGAAACCAAAAAAGGATCATCGATATACAACGGCGTTTTCAATTTGTTTGTCATCAATGGTGCCCGGGACTGGATAACCGGTAGCATACCTCAATATGCTGAGGTGGACGACCACCACATCGTCCCGGATTCCTGGGGCAAAAAACATCTGAAAAGTAACAAATGGAACTCCATACTGAACCGTGTTCCCCTTTCGTCCGATACCAACCGCAATTTGATCCGAAACCGTTTGCCAAACCAGTATCTGCCGGAACTCATACAGCAAAGCGGTGAACAGGAAGTCAAACGCATTTTGGCAACACACTTTATTTATGAGAAATGCTTTGAAATATTGATGCGTGATCCGTTCATGGAGGAAGACTTTGATTCGTTCATTACAGAGCGCCAAAAGAACATCAAAGATGCCATCGAAGATCTGTTGATAAAACAGCGGCTGGACCTATCTCCAAAACTAAGAGACATGGATAAAGATATTGAAGCCATTGAACTTTCCCTGCGAAATGTGATTGACACTTCACTTAACGAAGATCTGGCAATGATCCCAATGCATATCAGAAGAAAAGTAGAAGAAAAAATTGCGCGTGCATCCAAAAAAAATCCGACCTTTGATA
>JAABRW010000018.1 GCA_011390695.1 Desulfotignum sp. | reverse complement strand
CCAGGTCTCTGGTACCATCGATGCCTTTCCACAGAAAATGGTTGGCCGCATTGTCATTGGGCAGATGGCAGTCAATGCATTGAATGGTCCGGTGCACCCCGGTCTTGAACCAGGTTTCATACTGGTCATTCATGACATGACAGGAATTACAGAACTGAGGGGTCGATGACCAGGCAATCAGCTTCGGTGCAGCAGCCCCCAGAAGAATACCGGCTCCCACGACAACCATCACAGCGATCGACAGCATTTTTTTTCGTGTCACCCCAAAAATCCTTTATTTAGATGCAATTTTCAATCCCTTCAACCGGTGTCAATCAGATCTGCGGATTGCAGAAAGAATCTCATCCGTGGAACCGTCTTTGGTACAGTAGGCGGAAGCCCCGGCCTGTATAATCTGATCAGCCTGGTCCTGCTTGTCATGCATGGAGAGGCCAACGATGCGCACGCAGGGAAGTTCGGAACTAATAATCCGGGTAGCCTGAATACCGTCCATCTTCGGCATGTTGATGTCCATCAGGATCACGTCGGGATGAAGTTGCCGGGCTTTTTCAACCGCTACCCGGCCGTCGCCTGCTTCCCCCACCATTTCAATACCGGAATGAAGGTCCAGCAAGGCGATAAGTCCCTGGCGGACAACCGTATGGTCGTCCACCACAAGGATTCTGATTTTATCTTCATCAGTTTTGTTTTTTTTCATTTCAGCCCTGATTTTCCTGATGACGTCATCTTTTATTTCTTCTTTTGTTTCAAGGGGTACAATCAGCGATAAAGCAGCCCCATTTCCCGGCGAACTTTTAATCTCAATACTGCCGCCCATGAGCTGAAGCCGCTCTTGAATGCTGAAAAGACCGAATCCTATCCCTTCATCCTTCAAGGCGGACCTTGGATCGAACCCTGCCCCCTGATCGCTTACCGTAACCCGAAGCTGTTTTTGTTCCGCATCACGAACCACCTCAAGGCGTGCCGATTTTACACCTGAATGTTTGACCACATTTAAAAGCAGTTCCCGTGTGCTCTGATAGAGGAATGCGGTAACGTCCTCTTGTTTTGGATCAATATGGGGATCTGCCTGCAAATCGATTGTAAGCCCCTGATTCTCATTCATCCATCGCACTGTCCATTTCAGCGCAGCTGAAAGCCCCTGCTGCAAAACCTGGGGGTAAAGCTCGGTTGTTAAAGAACGGGACGTCTTTATAGACTGGTTGATGAGGTCTAAAACCTTTTTGGCAATCTTCTCATGTTTTTCGGTAACACTCCGGCAAAGGATTTCACTGTTCATCCGGGCGCCGACCAACAGTTGTTGAAGGTGATCGTGGAGGATTTTGGCCAGGCGCTGCCGCTCTTTTTGTTCGACAAACGTCAATTCTCCCACCAATTTCTGCAGCTTCTTTGCCCGGTCCTTGGCCACCCGGGTACGTTCAGCCACTTTCTGTTCAAGCTCTTTATTGAGACTGCGTAGATTCTCCTCAGCCTGTTTACGCTCTGTAATGTCAGGGCTGCTGCCAACCATACCACAAAACTTGCCGTCTGCTGAAAAGCGGGGTGAGCCGTAGGATTCTATCCAGCGCCATTCTCCTTTTGCGTTCTTAACCCATGCCGCGGCATGGAATGGTTTCTGGTCTTTCAATGCCTGCATAAAAGTGCCGACATATTTTTCACGGTTGTCTTCATGCACCAGGGGATGCCAGTTTTGACCGAGAACCTGCTCTAAATTTACCCCGAAAAAACGCCTGTAAGCCGTATTGATATATTCGATATTGCCCTTGGCATCATGTGCCCAGATCATAACCGGGGTTCCGTCTGCCATGATGCGGAAGCGTTGCTCACTTTCCTGCAACGCTTTTTCAGAATGTTTGCGTTCGGTGATGTCTCGACAGGTCCCCATGTATCCAAGGAAATTTCCTTTTTCGTCAAAAAGGGGAGTCCCGTTGGTTTCAAAATTTTTTTTGGATCCGTCTTTGGCGATAAGCGTGTTCTCAAATCCCGCAATTCTTTCATGATTTGCCTGCATTTTGGAAACCATCGGGATGAATCTTTCTGCTTCATCCGAAGGCATGAAATCAAAAGGGGACCTGCCGATAATTTCTTTTACCGTATAACCCATCATTTTCTCTGCCTGGGGGCTCACATAAGTATAATGGCCATTTACATCCGTCTGCCAGACCCACTCAACGGTATTTTCTACAAGTGTCCTGAATTTTTTTTCGGCAATTTTATTGGATAGGGCGCCTTCTGCCAGGTTTGTAATAAAACCGATAAATGATTTGTTGTATGAAAGTATGTAATCGATTTTTTCATTATTGAAATGAGGTACTTGGTCCAGAGCCTTAAGGTATACATCAATATCAAAACCGAATTTTTCCCCTTGATCAACAAAATAATTTCTTTCCGGAATTTCATCCTCATGGAAGAACTGTCCCAAAAACATTGTAGCCAGATGTTTACCAGAAACTATGATGGGAATTCCGATATCCCATAATCCATTTTTGCATTTATATTTACAGGCCTCTCCTTTTTTCAAGTGATCTTTAATGTAATTATCGCTCTCCTGGCATCTGAGCATGGTTCCAGGATGCACACGATGGAATTTTGTACAGATATCCTGCCATCCTGCACCTACAAGGATCGAATTATCAACCGCATCGATTATACCCAGGGGCATTCCTGTTGACTGATACAGGGAGTCAGCCATATTTTGAAGTGCTTCGATTTCAATGAGATCTGAAAGACAATAGTTTTTCATTTTCTTGAAAAAAACCTTTTTTATTGGATCGAAATTTTTTTATGCTTACTCCATCTGTCTAAAATTACACAAATCATAATGATAAATCAAAGAATTTGATCTGGTTCTCATTCAGCGCGGATATCAGCCCAGTATGGCAGAGACGCGATCGATAAGCTGCTCCGGCTCCACCGGTTTCACCAGATATCCTGATACTTTTAACTGTTTTGCTTTGATAATTTCATCTTTTCTGGAGCTTGAAGAAAGAATAATAAATTTTGAACCTGCATCAAATTCTCTGATTTTTTCAATGGCTTCAAAACCACCCATTTCAGGCATATTGATATCCATGAGGGTTAAATCAGGATGAAATGTTCGATAAACTCTTGCACCCACTGCACCATTTTCCGCCTCTTTTATCACGGCGCCTTCTGCAATAAGCATTTGGGAGATAATATTTCTCATGACTCTGGAGTCATCAACAAGCAGTATTTTTTTGTCCTTGATTTTGCTTTCCGATTTTTCATCGAAATATACCCTTAAAATGATCTGTTCCGTTGACTTTTCTGCTTCTGCTTCCGCTACATCAAGGCTGATGATATATCCCTTCAAAGATTTTAAAGGGTTGATTTTGTGGCTTTTTTTGTAGACAGGTGTGCCGAATTTCACTTTCAAGCCAATGCTGTCCCAGTCTGATATGGTTCGTCCCACCACTACATTTAAAAATTCATTCAGCAGATCGGTGGAATCATCACCGATTTCTGTAAGCTTTCCCATTCCAAGTCTTTCCGCAATAGCAGAAGCAAGTTTCAAGGCATCCTGAACACTGTTAAATGTCAGGACAAATTCCCCTTCAACTTTATTGTCATAATCAGTATAGGATATAATATGCGCAAATTGCAGATCATTCTTTTCCTTGAGAACCTGTCTTTTTTCCGCACCTGTAACCTTCAGGCGGGTCATTTGCTCTATGCTTGATTTATAGGCATCTATTAGAATATTTATATGTTCATTGAACTGGGTCATACCGTCTCCAGATATTTATTCAAAATAAGCATTTTTACATAAAATATTTTTTTTAATCAAGTGTTAATTCCGGCTTTTGATAACAATATTCCGGGTTTATTCCGTGCTGCTGGTGATATTCAGTCGCCGGTTAAATCAATATCCGGATAATATTTGTGTGCACATTCTTCGCAGATGCTGTGGCTGAATTCAGCTTCTGAATTTTTCTGGATATAGGCTTCCATCTGTTTCCAGTACCCTTTGTCATCCCGTATCTTTTTGCAGTGCATGCAGATGGGAAGCAGGCCTTTCAGGGTTTTGATCTTTGAAAGAGCGGTTTCCAGTTCCATGGTTCGTTCTTTGACCCGTGTTTCCAGTTCATCATGGGATTGTTTTATTTCAGCCCGGTGCTGCTGGATCGCCCGGGACATTGTTTCCATATTGCGGGCAAGATCACCCATTTCATCATTGGATCTGACATCGATCTGCCTGACATGTCTGCCTGCTGCAATGGCAGAAGCGCTGTTGCTTATTCTTCTGACAGGTGTTGCGAAAAATTTGTTGAATACAATCAAGATCATGGCGATGGATAAAATTGCACATATTCCCGCAATGCCGATGGTGGCATTTCGAATTTGTCTCTTTGCCCCGCTCACCACCTTGTCCTCCATGGCAAAAAATATCACCCAGTCCCATGGGGAGAACTGTCGTGCCACATATACTGTTTCTATGCCTGCTTCCTCTGCCCTGCCTGTGTATTCCGGTGCAGCATCATCAGCAGAGGCAGAACGTATTTTTTTTGCAGCAGGACCCCAAACCGCGGTCATCACATCTGTATGTTTTTTGGTGGAACAAAAAACCAGGTTTCCGCTGCCATCCATGATAAAAAGATGGGAGTTGTCCGGCAGTGTCAGATTTTCAGCTGTTCTGACGGCATGTTTTTTGTATTCAGAAACAAAGGAAGCAATGGTATCCAGTCCGTTTTTCACCAGGAGCTGATGGTTTTTTTCAATATCCGGCATATAGGAATCGATGACGGTATTCATGTATAAAAATGTGGATTTGTGGATACTTTCCCCTGCTTTTTTGATGGACCAGGCACCAAGTAAAAAAAGGCTTGATAAGACCAAAGGAATGATGCTGTATGCGATCTTGGATTGCAGTTTCATTTGTTTTTTCCTGCTGGTTTCTTACAGCTGATGCTTTTCATGATTTGTTTTGCCTGTCAGGGCATGGAGAGGGGGGATTACTGGTAAATGTAATCCCCGGCAAGTTCCAGTATATCCGGTGGTACAACAATATGTAAACCCAGCGCCGTGGTAATGTTGATGCCCAGTGTGAATGTTGCCGGCGCAGTAACGGCAATGGTGCCTGGATCAGCCCCTTTTAAAATACCGTCCACCAGCTTTGCCGCCTCTTGTCCGCCGGCTGCAAGGTCCGGTGTGATATGCATGAGCGCCCCCATTTTAACGCTTTCCATGGTTTGTCCCATGGCCACCGGGACCGTTGACCGGTCCATCAGCAGCCGGGTGAATGCATCCAGCTCCCCCAGGGGGCCCTGGGGTTCCCACCAGAAGTCCACTGTGTCCGACAGGGTGTGAATGCCGTCCAATGTTTTTGCCAGCATCTGTGGAACCCCTTCGGGCACTTTTTCATAGGGAATCTCATATGTGTCAAACACCATGTCATTTCGGTTCTTCTCAATGGCTGTCAATGCAAGCATATCTCCTTTTGCAGACGGATATGAGGAATGGATAAACCCGAACCGTACCGGTCTTTTTTCAGGGATGGTCTGGCCTGCCAGGCGCATGGCCAGGCTGATTCTCACTTCTGCAGGGACAGTGAAAATCCGTCCGGCAACGTTTGTGCCGGTTGGTTCCCCGATTTTTTCAACCAGGCCTGCCCCCACAGGATCGGAAACCTGGAAAAAGAAAATTGGTACATCCGTATTTTTCAGCACATTCACCGCTGCCTGGGAGGCCAGGGTGGCTATGGTGGCAACCACATCAGGTCTGCCGGCTTTCACCACCTTTTGCAGTTGATCTTCAGCAAATTCACGGTCGCCATTTGCCCGGATGATGGTCAAAGCCATATTTTCCCCATCCTTGTATCCCAGTTCTGTGAGCTGGGATACAAAAGCTGCCAAATGTGCTTCGCAGGCCGGTACCGGCATGGTGACAATGACAACCACATTTTTGAACGGTTTGGCTGCGGCTGAAAAAGACAGGCCCAAAAAAATAACACCCGCAAGAACTGCCGTAAAAATTTTCCGGTTATTATTCATGTATCACCGCTTTATGTTTATATGAAAGAACCTTCTGTTGACCGGTTTTTCATGGTTTGCGGAAGCCAGTTCATTCCATGGCCTCGGCGATCTATATGCATGTTGATTCACCATATGTTTTGGTTTCTTGCGGCATTAGCTAATCAATGACGTCAGCATGGTTTTTCAGCATAATCTGCCCGATTGTTACTGTCAAACGAAAATAGCAGATGCCCTGCTCCTCAGTTCCTGTCAAAAAACAAGAACATGAGGAGCGGGCATCAGGTTAGCGGGTTTCCCTTGTCAGGGGCGTTCCCTGCTGGTTGTATTAAAAGTTTTTAAAATCATCGTCGTCATCATCAAAGGGAATGACCTGGTCCGGCCGCACTTCTCCGGTCTTTCCGGCCAGCATTTTTTTGCTGCCCGTTACCTGCTTTGGATGATGGGATCCAATGGTTTTGGTGGATTTTGTTCGGGCAGCGGCGTGTCCCTGGTCTCTTTTGCCCGTCACCAGCATCACCAGATCATCCACATATTCTTTGAGCTGTTCTGCCTGGGCATTCATCTCTTCGGATGCGGATGCGGATTCTTCAGCATTGGCAGCATTCTGCTGCACCACCTTGTCCATTTCCGTGATGGCAATATTCACCTGTTCAATACCGCTGGACTGTTCTTTGGATGCGGCAGAAATTTCCGCAATCAGATCCCCCACCTTGGCGGAGCTGTCCGCCACCTGGCCGAATGCTTCGTTGGTGGTGGAAACCAGTTTGGAGCCGTCATTGACTTTTTTCACGGTACCTTCAATGAGTTCCGCCGTATTCTTGGCAGCATCTGCCGCCCGCATGGCAAGATTTCTTACCTCGTCGGCCACCACGGCAAAACCGGCACCTGCTTCTCCGGCACGGGCCGCTTCCACTGCTGCATTCAATGCCAGCAGATTGGTCTGGAAGGCGATTTCATCGATGGTTTTGATGATCTTGGAGGTTTCTTCACTGGCCTTGGAGATATCTTCCATGGATTTTGTCAGTTTGCCCATGGAGTCA
>JAABRW010000017.1 GCA_011390695.1 Desulfotignum sp. | reverse complement strand
ACCATGCGTATTTTAAAAACCGGAGAACTGGCATCCAAAAAAAGCCAGCGCCTCATCCAGCGCAAAAAAATGGAAGTGCTGGCCCTGCTCGAAGAAAGCGGACAGGATCATGACATTCTGAAACTGCTGAAATCCATGTCGGGCAGATATCTTTTATATATGCCGGCCATCCATATCGCAGATCATATCAACCTGTACCGGAACCTGGGAGACAGGCAGTTCATCTGGCAGATCTCCAAAGAAAAAAATTCTGACATCCGTACAGTGGCCATCTGCGGACGGGATAAACCCGGATTTTATTCAAAAATAGCCGGGGTCTTTTTTCTCAACCGGATTAATATTGTGGCCTCCCAGGCTTATCCTCTGGGAGATACCCATATTCTGGATATTTTCAAGGTCATGCCCCCCAGAGACCGCATTTTTGAAAATGAAAAGTGGGAAAAAGCAGTAAACGATCTGACCCAGGCCCTGGATGATGACCATTTTCTGGACAAGGTTGTGGACAAAATTCCAAAACGCATCACCATTGCCTCGGGCAGGCGGCCGGAACCTAACCAGGTGCGTATCGACAATGACACCTCCAGCTTTTTCACCATAATTGAAGTGCTGACCTATGATTTTGCCGGACTGCTGTTCACCATCACCAATGCCCTGTACCGCAGCGGTCTTAATGTCAATATCGCCATGGTAGGGGGGAAAGTGGACCAGATTATAGACATATTCTATGTCCGGGACCTGGAAAATGACCAGAAAATCCGGGACCCGGAAAAACTCAGACAAATTAAAACAGCCATCATAAAAAGGCTCCCACAGATACATGCAAAGGAGGTAGTAAATGAAAAAGATTGAAGCTGTCATCAAGCCTTTCAAACTTGATGATGTAAAGGAAGCCCTCAGTGAAATCGGAATTTACGGCATGACCGTGACCGAAGTGAATGGTTACGGCCGCCAGAAAGGCCACAAGGAAATTTACCGGGGCGCGGAATATGTAGTGGATTTCGTTCCCAAAATCAAACTGGAAATTGTTGTTGCAGATAACCGGGCAGACGAAACTATTGAAACCGTAAGAAATGCCGCCAACACCGGAAAAATCGGGGACGGCAAGATCTTTGTCCTGAACGTGGAAAAAGCTGTCCGGGTCAGAACCGGTGAAACAGACACTGATGCACTCTAACCTGAGTGCAGACCAGACTATAATAAAAAAAATCAACAACAGAAAGGAAAACGTATGAGCCCCAAAGACGTACTCGCAATGGCCAAAGAAAACAATGCAAAAGTGGTTGATATCCGGTATATGGATTTTATCGGCACCTGGCAGCATTTTTCTGTCCCTTTAAGTGAATTTTCAGAATCCGCTTTTGAAGACGGTTTTGGATTTGACGGATCTTCCATGCGGGCCTGGCAGGCCATCAACAACAGTGACATGATCGTCATCCCGGAACCCGGCACCGCAAGAATGGATCCTTTTTTCAAGGTGCCCACCCTGGCCATCATCGGCAACATCCACGACCCCATCACCAGTGAGTCCTATTCCAGGGATCCCAGGGGCATCGCCAAAAAAACCGAACAATACTTCAAAAGCACCGGTCTTGGTGACACCATTTTTGTAGGCCCTGAACCGGAATTCTTTATTTTTTCCAACATCCGGTATGCTTCAGAGCCCCATTCCGCTTTTTTTGAAATCGACTCCCCGGAAGGCCACTGGAATACAGGCATGGATGAGATGCCCAATCTGGGATACAAAATCAAACCCAAACACGGGTATTTTCCCCTGCCGCCGGCTGATCAGTATCAGGATATGCGGACCGAAATGATGCTCACCCTGGAAAACCTGGGCATTGCCATGGAATGCCAGCACCACGAAGTGGCGTCTGCCGGCCAGTCGGAAATCGATCTGCGGTTTGATTCGCTTGTGAACATGGGCGACAGCCTGGCATGGTTCAAGTATGTGCTGAAAAATGTGGCAAATAAATACAACCATACGGTCACCTTCATGCCCAAACCCATTTACGGGGACAACGGCACCGGCATGCACACCCACATGAGTTTCTGGAAAGACGGCAACCCCATGTTTGCGGGCAACAAATATGCCGGCCTGTCTGATGATGCCCTGTATGCCATCGGCGGCATCATGAAGCACTGCAAAGCCCTGTGCGCCATCACCAATCCGACCACCAACTCCTACAAACGCCTGGTGCCGGGTTTTGAGGCCCCCATCAACCTGGCCTATTCCAGCAGAAACAGAAGTGCGGCCATCCGCCTGCCCATGTATTCCGGCTCACCCAAGGCCAAGCGCATTGAATTCAGGACCCCGGACCCCTCCTGCAACGGGTACATGGCATTTTCCGCCATTGCCATGGCCATGATTGACGGTATTCAGAACAAGATGGATCCAGGAGACCCCATGGACAAAAACATCTATGACCTGCCTCCTGAAGAACTGGCTGAAATGGACTCCGCTCCGGGCACACTGGAGGAAGCTTTGGACGCTTTGAAGCAGGACCATGAATTTTTGCTCAAAGGAGATGTGTTCACCAAAGATGTCATTGAACACTGGATAGACTATAAAATGGAAAACGAGGTCAAACCCGTGATCAGCCGTCCCCATCCCCATGAGTTCTACCTGTATTTTGACATTTAACCCCGGCACCGTAAAATAATAATAAAACCCAAGTTAAAAAAGGGGATATCATCCCATATATGATATCCCCTTTTTTGCTTTCTGGTTCAGGCAGCAGCAATCCCATAAGATTTTTAATGCAATCAAAAATAAAATACGGTATAACAGAACTATTTTAATCAAAAATTTAAGGGAGGCACAGCTGTCATATGGGATTTCTGCCTTTGCTACGCACACGTTTTCCAGGATACTGCCTGTTTTTGTTTTTCATTGCATCACTCACTTTTCCAGCATTTGCCCAGTCAACAGCAAAGGGGAATGAATTTGCCTCTTTGGGCCAGCGCCTCATCAAAGACGGGTTTGACCCGGAAAAAATTCAAACGCTTCTGGACAATGAAGCAGTATTTTTCAATCCTGAAGGCGTATCCATGTTCTTTGTTCATTCAGAATCCAGCTTGAATTATGACCAGTTTCTATCCAAAAAATCCATTACCAATGCATTTCAATACATGGAAACACACCAGGAAACCCTGGAACAGGCCCAAAAAACCTATGGGGTTGATAAAACCGTTATCACCGCCATCCTTTTGGTGGAAACCCGCCTGGGGACATTTCTGGGCAAAAGAACCGTCATCAATACACTGGCCACCATGGCGGCCCTCACCGACGAGAATCTGCAGGAACGCATCTGGAATGCCATTCCCGAACAAAAAAAGCCGAAAAAAGAAACCTTTTTAAAAAAGGTAAAACAACGCACCAAATGGGGCTATGAAGAACTCAAGTCCCTTATAAAATATACAGAAAGAGAAAACCTTGCCCCGGAATCCCTCAAAGGTTCCTATGCCGGGGCCATGGGTATTTCCCAGTTCATGCCGTCCAATGCCCTGACCCTGGCAAGGGATGGCAACAATGACGGCAAAATTGACTTGTTCGACCACAGCGATGCCATTTTTTCCGTGGCCAATTATCTCAAACACCATGGCTGGGAACCCGGGATCTCACGGCAGCGCCAGCATGAAGTGTTGTTCCGTTACAACCACAGCAACTATTATGTGGACACGCTCATGAAAATCTCGGACCGGCTGAAAGAAGGCTAAAAAATTTCATGGACAATAATATCCTTTTATATATTCTTTTGATTTTCGGCATCTCTTTAGGCCTTACCATGCTGGCTCTGGTAGATATCATAAAAAAAGATTTCGGCTCTCCCGCACCAAAAATTCTGTGGCATTTCATAGCCCTTATTCCTCTGGTGGGATGGCTTATCTACCTGATTTTCGGCTACAGAAAAGGCCGCAAAAAATCCTTGCCGTCTGAATTCCATTGACTTTTTTCAGGTTACGGTATATTCATAATTTTTGCAGTAATGGTCCCATCGTCTAGTGGTTAGGACGCCGGCCTCTCACGCCGGTAACCCGGGTTCGAATCCCGGTGGGATCACCAATAAAATCAATAAGTTAAGAAAAGATTTGCTCAAAACACCCCGTCATTCCAACCCTATTTCCAACCTCACCCAGGCTTCCAACTTTTTCCAACCTCGTTTTTTTTAACCGCTCTGCTCTCTTGGATCGAAAAAAAATAATCCCGCAGGGGTGCCGCCCATGCTTTTTTTATTTTTGCCGGGTTGGATATACGGTTGGAATTTTTGCCCCGGTCATCCTTCCCCTGATCTGCCGTCAAAATGTTCGCTCAGTGCATTTGATTGTTTTTTCAAGGGTATTGCCCTGCTCGTTTCAACCAGCAGACACAAAAAAAGCCCCCAGGTCATCCCCAGGGGCTTGTGGTCGGTGTCAGGGTCATGCTTTCTTTTTGAATTGAATCACATTGTCCGGCTTATCCAGGTTCCAGTCCTTGATAGTCTTGTCAATCAACCCGTCTATATTCAAAAAACCTTTTCTTGACAAGTCGTTCACTTCTTCTTCAATCAAATCCATTAACCCATATTCAAAAAATGGCCAGTGGTCGATAAACCAATCCATCATCCCGTGGCGGTCATGGTGATATAATTTTTTTATTTTTTCCACGGTTTGGCGGCGGCCTGGTTTCATGTTTTTTCCCGGTTCCATCATTTTACCCCCTCAAAAAAAACAGTTTGGGCAGATACGGTGTCCTAAGCCTTTGCAAGCTCCCGGCCCTTTCGGGTTCCCGGCACCGTCTGCCCAAATTATTTCTTGAGTGCTTCATACAAATTAAAATCCCAGATAACGGCCTGGGGTCCGGTAAAGTTTAGGATAATTTCACCCTATCCCCTGGTGGTGGTACTGTCAATGATTTTTTAACCCACCTGGATATGATACAAAAGTGTCTCAAATAAAAAAGCCCCAGGGAATCCCCAGGGCTTCATGGTGCTGGTGGTCCGGTCAGTGCCGTTTCAACCTGTCTGGAATCCTGCCCCACGCGGCAAAGTCGTTAAAGTTAAATTCGCCAAAGATCCGCCAGCCGGGTTTCAATGTATCCAAGGTTTTTATGAATTCCCACGCGTCATAGATCCGAACATTCGGCACATTGACATAATTCACGGGATAAACTTTATTGACTGTCCCGCAATAAAAGCCAGGTCTGAAACTGGTTCCTTCATTGCCCATGGTCGTGTCCTTTCGTTTTGGTTCATGCCGGTACTGGAATCTCGATTTTCTGAAACTGATCCCGCATCCAAAGGGAATGTTCCAGGGATCGGGCAGCCAGCTTTTCGGCCTGTTCATTCTCAAACCTGAAAGCGGTTCTGGTGGCTTCAATGGCCGTTTCAAGGTCATCCATGGCCTTTGCCAGCATTGCCATAGCTTCCGCCTTGGTTGGTACCTCATCGTCCTTTGGCGGTGGCCAGTGCATCCATGAAGGTGCCACGTTTTCGGGCAGGGGTGTGCCCCAGGTAAATTCGAACAGTTCAACCATCAGCCGCCCGCAAATGTCGCCGGTGGCTGTTTCCAGCATGGCCGCGCCCGCCTCGATACAGGTCATAACTTTTGGATCTTTGAGGCGGTCCACCAGATCCGGCAAAAACAGTTCTGCAAACTCTTTGGCGGTGCTGTCTGGATGGTGAACAGCAAACTCACGCATTGCTGCCGTTTCCGGGTCCGGGTGTTTCAGCATGTCGGCAATGCTTTCCAGATCATAATTACAGCCCTGGAAAGGTTCCATGCCCAGGATTTCATGGACAGCAGCCCCCGCCAGGGTGATATAAACGTTGTCCCGGTTCAACCATGTCTTTTCCTGCCAGGGTGAACGCCCATAGGTGCAGATATATGGCTTGTCCGGTTCCTGTCCCTCGATGGTTATGTATTTGAGAATATCGCCGGACATCCACGCCATAACAGCATGTGCAGCCTCGTGCATGGCTGTGCTGTGCCGGTCTTTCAGCTCCATGCCAGCCGCCCCCGTGATTTTTTGCCGGTCAATAAATATTCGCCTATGCGGTGTTCGATCTGAAACAATTCCCACTTGTGCAGATCCACCTTGAAAGTGTTGTCTGTCTGTTTCTCAATGGGGCAATCTGATTGCCGCATATAGCTTTGAATTCTGCCCACATCGGAAAACAGTTTTTGCGCCATGGCATCCAGGCTTTTTGCTTCAATGATTTTGCCGGGTCCGGCTTCCAGCAGGGCCTTTTTTCTCACCCGTACGCGTATCTCTGGTTCTGGCATTTGCCGGGTCCATCCCAGGGAAGCAGCCCAGGCTTTGAATTTTTCCAAATCCAATTCCCAAACGGCTTTGTCGTTCTTTTTTGCCGGTAAACCAAAAAATCGGACATAATCCAAAGTGGTGCTGATACTCTTGCCGCCCAGCAGATCCCCGATTTTTTCAATACCTTTTACCATTTCACCACATGCGCCCTTTTTTGAGTTTGTCCGGGGTGACGGTCCAGTCTTGCCCTTGGCTTTTGCTGATTGTCCGTTGCCAGTTTCTTTGATTTCGGATCTTGCGTGTTTCATGTCGATGTTCCCTTTCTTTTTTGAGTATCTCAAGAAGGCTTGCCCGCTTTGGCAGCAACCCGTTTTCCTTCAACCAGTTTTTCATTGTTCCGATTTCACAACACCAGACTGCATTTTCACGCCACATCGGTGGCGGATCTGCCCGGCTCCGGTGCCAGGTCATCAGGTCCATTGAAGCAATTTTAAAATGCCGGGCAATGGCATCCAGGCCATGGATTTCTTTTTTCCGCCAGAACATCACTTGCCCCCCAGGTTATAATTAAATGTCATGGTCACGGCCCACGGGCAGGGCTCAAAGTCTTCATTGTCGATGTCATCAACCCGCAGCCGCCATTTTGTTTTGCTGATCCGCTCGATGTCCACGCGGTCAGGTGACAGGCTCCATAGCTCCCCCAAATACCGCGCCGCCCAGATAGGCCACGGGTGTGTATAACCCCCCGGAAAGGGTTCCTCTCCCTCGCTGGCCACGTCCGCCGCCTTGTCCTGGATC
>JAABRW010000016.1 GCA_011390695.1 Desulfotignum sp. | reverse complement strand
AAAAATCATTGTCTTTGTCAAATACAAAGGCACGGTGACCCATCTGACTGAATTTCTGGAATGGCACCAGATCTCTTTTTCCCTTTTCCACGGCAGCATGGACAATGCTGCAAAAGACAGGGAGATCAAGGCATTCCAGGAGGACAACCAGGTGCTGGTGACCACGGAAATCGGCGGGGAGGGAAGAAACCTTCAGTTCTGCAACCGGATGATCAATTATGATCTGCCCTGGAACCCCATGAAAATCGAACAGCGGATCGGACGGATTCACCGCATCGGCCAGGAAAGAGAAGTCCACATTTTCAATTTCTGTGCAAAAGGCAGTATAGAGGACCATATTCTGGATATCCTGGACAAGAAAATCAACATGTTTGAGATGGTCATCGGTGAAATTGATATGATTCTGGGACGGATCAGGGGAGAAAAGGAGTTCAGTGACCTGGTCTATGACATGTGGGTGACTGCCGGATCCGAAGAAGAACGCAAAAAACAGTTCAACAACCTGGGTACACGACTGAAACGGGCCCGGACCGGATATGAAAAAACAAAGGAACTGGATGAGACCCTGTTTGGAGATACCTATGAACTCTGATCCCGGCATGCAGAAGCAGGATACCCGTCTGTTGGACTTTACTGCCCGCTTTTTAAAGGAAAACGGGGGGCTGATCGAACAAGGATCCAGGGGAATCAACGCCCTTCTGCCCGAAGAGCTGGCCCGACGTCTGAACACAAAAGAGTATATCACCCTGGGCACACTTCAGGACCAGGAGACGGCAGGTGACGGTTTCGGCAGACCAGATCGTCGATCCGCCGGGATTTATCCCATCCATTTCGGTGCGCCCCTGCTGGACAAAATACTGGGGCTCACCACGGATAATCCCCCGCTGCTGCATGTAGCACTCAACTTTTTTTACCTGAAAAGCGGCGGATTCGACAACCTGGTCCGCCAGCAGTTCGAATGGCACAAGGCCACCGGCTCGGTTACCAGCTTCGGGCAGATCCATACCCGGTATTTACTGCTCAACTGCAAATACCTGGCCCAGAGCGATGAACAAAAAGAGGGGCGGTTCGATCTGGCAGCCAACCTGGACACAGGTGCCGTGATACCGGAGATGACATCTGATTTTGCCGGCATTGACAAGGAGTTTAAAAAAACAGGCACCATCGGGTTTTCAGAAAATATGCAGACCAGGCTGCGTCGTCTGGTCCGGGTGTATGGAAAAGAAGCGGTGGAGCGGGAAATCGTCCCATTCAAAAACAGCATGAACCGGCGCTATGCCAGGGATGCCAAAAGCCTTGACGCGTATTACCATGCCCTGGCAGAAGAGATGGCCGCCTCCCTGGAGCGGGCCAATATGTCCGATGCCCTGAAAGCGGACAGAAAAGAAAAGATCGCCATGATCCCGGAAGAACTGGCGGCCAAAAAAAAAGACCTGCTGAACAAATACCGGATCAGGATAACCATATCCCTGGCCGGTGCCATGGCCGTGACGACACCGGCTGTCAAAATTCTGTTCACCGCCTCGGTTGGCAGAAAACGCAAAACCCTTTCTCTGATTTATAATCCGGTTACAAAGCGGTTCGATCCTCTGGTGTGTGAATCCTGCCATCAGAGCATGTATCAGATTACGTTCGGCAATGATCTCGGCATCCAGTGCCTTCACTGTCATGGTAAAAACTAAAAGCGGAAGCGGTTGTTCTGTTTCATTTCTAAGATCTGGGCGTTAAGGAACCATGGATCAGCGGGCAAATCGACGGTGCACATTCTGGCTATCTTTTTCACCCTTTCAGATTTTTCTATCCCAAACCCAGCCCGGTAAACAAATATTCAATTTGCTTACCGGGCTGAACCGCATGAAGTTACGTTTTTTGATCAGATCGCACTTTTAATTTCAAAATCAGCATACGCTGCCATACCGTGTTCACCCACATCAAGGCCGCCCATTTCTTCTTCTTCATCAACCCGGATACCCAGTGTCGCCTTCAGGATAGAAAAAATAGCCAATGCGGAAAAAAAGCAGGGAACAGCATAGGCAACAACACCAACAAACTGTGTCATAATAGAGTAGTCCGGACTGAACAGCCCCACAGCCAATGTACCCCAGATCCCGCAGACCAGGTGCACGGAAAGCGCACCCACGGGATCATCAATTTTTATCCGGTCGATTCCCATTACCGAAACCACAACCAGAAGACCTGCGATCAACCCGATGATGACGGAACCCATCACACTGACCACATCTGCTCCGGCTGTAATTCCTACCAGGCCCGCTAAAGAACCATTGAGCGCCATGGAGAGATCCGGCTTTTTCTGCAGAATCCATGAAAGGGAAATGGCCCCCATGATACCCGCGGCAGCTGCCAGAGAGGTTGTTACAAAAACGAAAGAAACTGCAGCAGGATCCGCTGACAGCACAGAACCGCCATTAAAGCCGAACCATCCCAGCCACAGCAAAAACACACCAATGGCTGCCAGCGGCATGCTGTGGCCCATAATGGGTCTAATTTTATTGCCCGCATATTTTCCTAACCGGGGACCCAGCACCAGCACACCTGCCAGGGCTGCCCATCCTCCCACCGAATGAACCAGTGTCGAACCTGCAAAATCGTAAAAACCCATGGCATCCAACCAGCCGCCGCCCCACTTCCAGCTGCCCACCCAGGGGTATACCACTGCCACATAAATTGTAGAGAAAATCAGAAAACTGTGAAGTTTAATCCGTTCTGCCACAGCTCCGGAAACGATCGTTGCTGCTGTGGCAGCAAACATGGCTTGGAAAATAAAATCAGTCCAGTAGGTATAAATTCCGACACCGTCATCGCCGGCAACCATCATATTCTCCGGACTTACCCCGATGCCGAATCCTGAAAATCCGAAAAAACCTGAAATTGAAAAATCGCCTGGATACATCAGATTAAAGCCCATGGCAGCATAGGTGAGCAGGCCAATGGCGATAATGGCCGTATTTTTAAACAGAATGTTGACGGTATTTTTTGCCCTGGTCAACCCTGCCTCAAGGCTTGCAAAACCAAGATGCATGATAAAAACCAGAAAAGTTGCCACCAGCATCCATGTATTATTTGCCACATACGTCGCTGCAGCGCCTGTTACCTCTGCCACACCATCTGCAGCCAGCGCAGCAGCCGGAATTGTCGTCATTGTTATGGCCAGGGGTAATATCCTTTTATTCAATCTTCGTGATTTCATATAAACCTCTTTATTGTTTCTCTGTTTAATAATTTTACTAAATTGCTTCTTCCCCGGTTTCTCCGGTGCGTATCCGACAGACTTCATTCAATGGCAGGACAAATATTTTGCCATCTCCGATCTTTCCGGTTTTAACGCTCTTTATTATTGATTCGACCACCGTATCAACGAGTTCGTCTTTTACAACAATTTCGAGCTTTACCTTGGGAACAAAATCAACCTGGTATTCTGCTCCCCGGTAAACCTCTTTATGACCTTTTTGACGCCCGAATCCCTTTACCTCCGAAATTGTCATTCCCTGTAAACCGATATTGGCCATGGCTTCTTTCAGCGCATCCAGTTTAAAGGGTTTTATGACTGCTTCAATTTTTTTCATTTGATCACTTCCTTTTTAAATTTTAAAAAAAGCTTCTGATAACACAATATGCAATCTAAGGTATTGCAAAACAGGTGCCATCTGGCAAAGTATTAAATAACCTATTGATATCAATAGATTTAATACTTGGAAGGAAAAGATGTCGATGCCATTAAATTACATTTTTGTTAATTATTAAGTTACATAATTGTAAATAAGATTTTTATTTCTAAATTTTATAATGAATTATGAACAGGGTCATTTGGTCGGGACCGCCATCGCCTCATTCTGAACCCTGCCCGGATTTTTATAATGTTTTTACTTGAAAAATTTCATAATACGTTATCCTAACCATGAAAATAGTCACATGGAAAAACAGGGCCAGGAAGCAGCCCGCGCCAGCCATTAGAACGTCAGCAAATTTGGAGTTTAATCAACAAATCTTGATTTTCTAAAACCGCAACCATGCTTGCCCTATCATGAGTTCACTCTGAAAGCCTTACGATGACCAGAAGCTTGTCTGACATATCAAAGGCCTTGTGGACAACAGTACCGGCTATCAGAAATAAGGTGCCAGACCGGCGTTCACCCGCTCAAATCCCTTGATTTCAGCAAACAGATCATCAGCCGGGTAAGCACCCACCGTATCTGCGGGGCTGCCTGCTTGAGGGTGAATAAAACGGCAGGCAAATTCCTGTATCCCGTCTCCTTGCAGCCGGATCCCTGAATGGGCCGGATATTTTTCAATCACCACCTTTTTTTTGCGGTTCAAGGGGATTTCCTTGAAAGAATGCCTGAAGGACACGGATGATTTCAGGGTGGTGGCGGTGTAGGCAACCGTCAGGGTGACACCGGAAAAATCGATACAGGGCCAGAGGCTTGCAGAGAAAAACAGCTGGTCCCCGGTTTTGGCCAGCTGCCATAGTTCTGTGTCTTTTGCTTTTGATAAAAGATGTTTATGGATCGCCAGAATGGCCGGCTTTTCCCCGGTGATGCCCATGGTCCGGATATGCCCGGTGGCGGTGATATCCTGATGTGGAGACTTGACCAGCAGGGCATTGCGGGTGAAAGCCCCGGCCCGTTGAAACTGATGGCGGAAGGCAAAGGAGCAGTAATTGATGGGCAGGACGATGTTGTTTTCCAGGGTAAACCGCATCAGTTCCAGGGCGGTGAGCTCGGTTTCCAAAACCGTGGCCCTGGGACCGTGCACAAAGGTATAGCCCCGTTTGATCAGCCGGGGCAGATTATACGGTGTGCACCGCAATTGATGGAGATTCAGGTAATTGACACCCTCGTCATACAGCTGTTTTATCACCTGCCGGGTGTTTTCCAGATCTTCCGGGATGGCCGGAATCTCCACAGTGACACAGGGAATGATGTCCACCGCTTTTTTCAGGGCATCCAGGTGATAATGGTCCGCACTGATGTCAAACCGGACTTCATCCAGGCCGTTATCTGCCAGGATTTTCAGTTTGTCCTCGGTCACCAAAAGACCGTTGGTGTACATCCAGATATACAGGGGATCGGTGATTTTCGCCCGCAGGGCCTTCAAATACTGCACCACCCGTTCAAAGGTCATGAGGGGTTCCCCGCCGCTGAAGCTCACCGCCCGGATATTGAAGGTGCGGACATAATCGACGTAATCATTGGGGGTTTTGAACTCCAGTGAACTGGTCATGGGCAGCCCCTTCCGGTTCTGGGAGGACGGGCAGTAAAAACACCGGGCATTGCAGATGCCGTTGATGAACAGGCAGGACCAGTCTCCGTTGCCGCAAAAACCGCACCCCGGTGAAAGGCCGTGGGTAAACAGTTTTGTCCGCGCAAACCGCCATTCCGGACCCCTGCCCTGGTGTTCAAAAATTTTGGTTATCAGGTTTTCCCGAACCCGGGATGCCGCTTCAGCCGACTCCGGGGTCAGCCAGGTCATGGTGTCATAGGCATCTGCGTACTCTTCTTTGACCCTGCTGATGGTGCGGGCCATATCCGTTTTTGCCATTGGTGTGTCAACCTCTGTTTCAGGTAAAGGCTGTTCGTATAGGCATAATGTATGCCGTACCGGCCCAGGGCATGCAAAAAAAAATAATGCCAGAAAAAATCATTTTAAAACAGTGTGTTAAGGAAAATACCCATGTCACGGCAACCAAATATAATAAGACATAATAAGACCGATATTGAATATAACGGAATTTAGATGTCTGATAGAAATTTTGCACTTTTATAATGAATATCCATTTATCTGATTCATATTTGTTATTTATAGTTATTTTTAGTTCATTATAACTTAATAATAATACTTACAAATAACTGTGAATCTTTACAAATACTGAACTCCTTTATATGATGGCTGGCACCAATGAAAAATCAAACAAAGGAAACCGGAAATGGGAGAACTCTATACAACCAGAGAAATTGCAAAATTTTTAAACATCAATGAAAAGATGGTGTATTCCCTGATCTCTGAAAAAGGCCTGCCCGCCACCAAGGTCACCGGAAAATGGCTGTTCCCCATCAACCTTGTACGTCATTGGGTGGAAGCAGGCACGGAAAACTACCCCCAGACCACCCAGCTGCCCCCTTACCACGGCCTGGTCCTCATTGCCGGCAGCAATGACCTGCTTCTGGACAAACTCATCGCCACGTTTAATATCAAGCACGAAAACCACATGGCCATGTTCGGCATGGCTGGGTCCATGGGGGGATTGAATGCCCTGCAAAAGAACCTGTGTCACATCGCCACAAGCCACCTGATCAGCGATGAGAACGAATATAATTTCCCTTTCTTAAAGGATAAAATGCACCAGATGCCGGCGGTGGTAAATTTCTGCATGCGGGAACAGGGAATTTTGCTGCAGAAGGGCAACCCCGGAAACATCGGTTCTGTGAAAGACCTTTGTAGAAAAGATATCCGAATTGTGAACCGCCCGCTGGGCACCGGCACCCGCCAGTTGTTTGACAAACTGTTGAAGGATGAAAACATCGATGGCGAAGACCTTCAGGGATATGACGTCACCTTGTCCCGGCACATGGATGTGGGCCTGGAGATTCTCAACCGGAGAGCCGACGCAGGACCGGCCATCCGCCCGGTGGCCAACATCCTGGGCCTGGATTTCATTCCGGTGTGCTGGGAGCGGTTTGATCTGCTCATCGCCAAAGACAAATTTTTTGACCAGGGCATCCAGCTGTTTCTGTCTCTGCTGAAAGGAAAGGTAATCCAGGAAACCGCTGAAAAATACGGCGGCTATGACCTGTCCTTGGCCGGAAAAATGGTCTATCCGCCTTCCTGACCCGGCAGGAACAAGGTCAGCGCCAGGCAGACAAGCGAAACAATAAACACCAGGACAAAGGTGGTCCACACCCCCTGGGCCACCGCTGTTTTAAGGGTAGCCCTGGCCGCCTCCGGTATCAAGGCCTGAAATTCCGGACGGAACAGATTTTCCGTGCTTTCTTTGAGCTGGATCATCAACGCTTCCGGCATGGACACATCCACGGTTTCCAGCCGGTTCAGCAGCCGGGAGGT
>JAABRW010000015.1 GCA_011390695.1 Desulfotignum sp. | reverse complement strand
ATATTCTTACGCGCAAGTTTTCTGTTTTGTGAACAGATGCGGGTGGGGGTTTTTAACTGTTGGGCAGCATCCGCCTGACTTGTTTCATATCAGATTCAGCAACCATCTGATCCAGACGTAAAGACCGTTTTCTTTTGGTGCTCTTTTTTGTCAAAATATGGCTGGAATGGGATTTTCTGAATTTATATTTCCCGGATCCGGTTTTTTTAAACCGTTTTGCAGCAGCCCTGTTTGTTTTAATCTTAGGCATTATACCTCTCCTTAAAAGTATTACAAATTACAAAAAAATAGAGAAGGTGGCATACGCCGCAACAGCGGTATACACCACCATACTTTATATCATGGGTTCAATTATGGTGCAGGTTTATTATCAGGGGAAAACCATTTTATTTGGGGGCGAGCAGCATGGTTATCACGCGTCCTTCAAACCGCGGCTGCTGCTCCACAACGGCAAAGTCCGCTGTGAGTTTCACCACTTTTTCCAAAACCGCATTGGCCTGTTCCCGGAGCATTACCTCCCGCCCCCGGAACACAAGGGTTATTTTCACCTTGTCGTTATTGCTGATAAATTTTTCAATATGACGGGCTTTGGTTGCCAGATCATGGTCATCGGTTTTGGGCCGTACTTTTATTTCCTTGATCTGGGTGGTTTTTTGTTTTCTTTTGGCTTCCTGCTTTTTCTTGGTCTGCTCGTATTTAAATTTTCCATGGTCCATTATCTTGCAGACCGGCGGATTTGCATCCGGAGACACCTCCACCAGATCAAGGGTCTGGTCACCGGCAATTCTCAATGCCTCTGAAACAGGCATAATACCTATCTGCTCACCATCAGCCCCTATCACGCGCACCTCACTGGCCCTGATTCCCTTGTTCACATTCGCCTGATCCTGTCTTCCTTGCTTAGATATTTTCACACCTCCTGATTATGGTATCATCCCCAATAAACTTCATCAAACAAGCATAACCTTGCTATTATAATAGCTGCGCACCCAGATTGCAAGATAAATTTAGTTTCTATCCTGCAATTGCTGTTGTTCTCTTATATAAGTATCCAGAACACTGTCTTTCCAGTATACGTTTTTCTCTTTATTAAAAAATTTAAAAAAAAGATCAAGACTTTTCTGGCGGCAAACACCTCCCACCACCTGCACCCTGCTGTCCCGGTACAAGGGGGTCAAAGATGTTCTGTCACAACCTGTGCCGCCGCCCATGGGGTCTTCAAATGCATACACAATTGTTCCTATGCCGTATAAAAGGATGGCAGCGTAACACATGAGACAGGGCTCCATGGTACAAAAAATTGTGCAGTTTTCCGGCACAACCGGCTGTTGACAGGTTTCCAGATTTTTCAGAGCACAGATTTCCGCATGATCCACCTCACTGACCATCAGCCGGTTTCCGCCGGTACCGGTCCTGGCCCCCCGGGCCACCACCTGCCCATCCTGAATAATCACGCAGCCCACGGGGAATTCTCCCCGGGCAGCTGCCGCTGCAGCCTGTTCCAGGGCAAGCGCCATATATGCTTCATAATTCATGGTGTTCTGTATTCCTTTATATTTTTCATCCTGATGTCTGCTTCATACAAACCATCTGCCCGAGTTTGCTTGCTTTTTTTTATAAATACTGTATTTTATAGAATCTTGTTAAAACTGCAATATTGGATTTATGAAAGCATTGCAAAAAAAACCCGTCCGCCCTGAGACTGATCTGAGTATCAGAACTATTTTCCAGAACCGGGAACGTGATTTTTTATCCCGTTATGGCACCCCAAGTCAACAGGCAACCCGTCGATGTGCTGAAAAAATTACATGCAATATCCGCACCCCCTTTCAATTGGACAGGGACCGCATTGTCTATTCCAACTCATTTCGGCGGCTTAAATACAAAACCCAGGTGTTTCTATCCCCTCTGGGAGACCATTACCGGACCCGGCTGACCCATACCCTGGAAGTATCTGAAATTGCAAGAAATATCGCACGTGCCATGCGGCTTAATGAAGATCTGGCAGAAGCTGTGGCCCTGGGACATGACCTGGGCCACACCCCATTCGGGCATGCCGGAGAAACCGCCCTGACAGAAGTGCATTCTCCTTATTTCTCCCATTCCTATCAAAGCCTGCGGGTGGTTGACTCCCTGGAAAACAAAGGGTCCGGACTGAACCTTACCCGGGAGGTCAGAGATGGCATACTCAAGCATTCCAAGGGGTTTGGCAACATAATACCCGCCATTCCCGGAGAGACCGCTGTCACTGTTGAAGGGCGGATTGTCCGGGTGGCCGACATCATGGCCTACCTGAACCATGATTTGGATGATGCCCTCAGGGCAAAGGTTGTCACCATGGATGAAGTGCCTGATGTGTGCATAAAAAAACTGGGAAAAACCCATTCCATCCGGGCCAGCACCATGATTGAAAACCTGGTGGACCACAGCCGACCCGAAAACGGCAAATTTGTCCTGGACATGGGCCAGGATATTTTCGGTGCCATGACTATTTTAAGAAAATTTCTTTATGAAAAAGTATACCGGTCTCCGGGTGTACACAATGAATTTGTCAAAGCCAAAAATATCATTGCAGGATTGTACCGGCATTTTATCTGTCACCCGGATCATTTGCAGCAGGAACTTGAAAAAATAGAAATGGCCCCCTGGGATATTAAAAAAAATGCCATAGAGCGTTCAGCATGTGATGTCATTGCCAGCATGACCGACCGGTACGCTCTGGAAATTTATGCCAGACTTTTTCTTCCCAATCCCCTGGTATGAAAACATACAGGTTTTCTTCATGACAGTTTTTGATTTCTCATCTCTTATCAGTCTTTACAAAAAAATGGATGCCGCTTTTGATAAGGTGGCAGCACAATACGGGTTCCAGTGCAATGGGTGCGAAGACAATTGCTGCCGCTCCCTTTTTTTCCACCATACCTTTGTGGAAAAAGCATTTCTGCAGTATGGATTTTCCCGGATGGACTTAAAGATGCAGAAAAAGATCCATAAAAATGCGGCTGCGTATGTCAAGAAGACATTTCCCGGCAGTCTGCCGCAAAAAGATATGCCCCGAAAATCTTTAAAACTGATGTGCCCCCTCAATCAGGATGGCCGCTGTACCCTGTATTTTTTCCGCCCCATGATCTGCCGGCTGCACGGGCTGCCCCACCAGCTGACCCGTCCTGCAGATGCGTTTCCTGTCCGGGGACCGGGCTGTGATGCCGGCAGATTTGATGACAAAACCTATATTATCTTTGACCGGACCCCGTTTTATATCCAGATGGCAGCCATTGAACAAACTTTTCGAAAAGATACCGGGCATACCGGCAAAATCCGGCAAACCATTGCCCATATGCTTTCTGATACCTAAGCCAGCATTCATGACTGAGATCCATGGCAAAAACACCGCTGCTGTCAACCGGGATTGCGGGAGCCTGTGCCGCACCATCGCTTTTTGGGCCAATTGCATAATTCAGCCATGCAGACAAAGGCTTCAGCTCTTCAAAGATCTTTTTTTTCTAAATGCCACCATGGTTAGATCGTCACTTTGCCCGGCACCCCGGGAAAAGTTTTCCACAGCCCGGGCAATCTGGCGCACCAGGGTAGCCGGTGCATCCGGATATCTGCGGACAAGGCGGTTGAGGCGGTTAGGCCCGAACATTTCAGATGCAGAATTTCTGGCTTCGATAATACCGTCTGTATACAGAATTATTCCGTCACCCGGTTGCAGCAAAAGGGTTGCCATATTCCAGGCAGCGTCCGGCAAAATACCCAGGGGCGGTCCTTTTTTGTCGGATTGTCCCGGCATATGCACCTGGTTTCCCGCCATATGCAGCGGTATCAAATGGCCGGCATTGACCCAGCTTATGCGGCCCGTGTCTGTTTCCAGGATTACATACACCATGGTTACAAACATGCCCTGCTGGGCCCGCTCACACAAAATGGCATTGAGCTTTTTAAAAAGTTCTGCCGGATCCGGATACAGGGCCGCATGATACTGCAGATCACTGGTAAGCCTTGCCATGAAAAGGGCTGCTGCAATTCCCTTGCCTGAGACATCCCCAATGGCCACCCCCAGCCGGTTTTGGGACAGATTGAAAAAATGGTAAAAATCCCCGCCCACTTCATGGGCCGGCCGGTTCAGGGCTGCAAATGAAAAGCCATCTAACACGGGCACCTGTGCGGGCAGAAAACTTTCCTGGACCTGGCGGGCCAGCTGCATATCCCGTTCCAATGCCCTGGTGCGGATCCGGTTCAACTCATCCAGCTTGATGTAGAGCTGGGCCATTTCAATGGCCAGTGCCATCTGACTGGCTGCTGTCTGGATAATCTCCACAGATGCATCATCAAAATGCTCTGGTTCCGGATGCATGAGGGTAATGATGCCGAACAGGGTATTGTGACGGATAATGGGAACAGCCAGAGCAGACCTTACTGTATAGGGTTCCGACGGCAGAGACAGCCACCGGGAATCTGTCCGGGTATCATGAATCAGCCCTGTATCCAGGTGGGTTTTGACCCACCCGGCAAGCCCCTGATCAAGAACGGATCCGATTAATCTGGATTGCGTATGGGTATCCACCTCACCCCTGGTCAACAGGCTGTCAGTAACCCTTCCCTGGTCATTGAGCAGAAACAGACTGCCCATATCCGTACCCGACAACTGGGCGGTCAGCCCAAGGGTGCGCTGCATGGATGTTTTAAGCAGTTCCTGGTCAGGTGCTGATCCGGCCATCTCAATGAGCCGCTCAAACAGCTGTCCCTGGGCCCGGCATGTCCGGTTTTCCAGCTTCAGACGCTGGATTTCGTCTGCTATATATTGTGGAATTTGCGCCATTCCAGGCACCTGCAAAAATCAACATTACCCGTCATGACAAAATACCGCCTGGCATGGGGGGAACCTTTTCGCCAGCCAGCACAAACCCGCCGTCCAGCCGCAGGACACTGCCGGTCATGTACGGGGCATCCTCAATCATGAACAGACAGGCCTTTACCACATCTGCAACAGTTCCGGTGCGGCCGGCCAGGGTATGGTCCACAAGTGCCTTTTTTTCGGCCGGGGCAAGGGCCTGGGCCCATCCCCGGGTCCCCTGGGCGTGGCGGGTTTCAAACACCCCCAGCATAAGTTCGTTCACCCGGACATTGGGAGCGCCCATGCGGGCCCAGGTTTCGGTAAAGGTCTGCACGCCTCTGTTGGCAGCCGCATAAGCATCATTGAACACCAGGGCCCCCGGACCGGACCGACCTGTAATGGCAGCCACAGACGACAGGTTGATCACCACGGCATCATCAGATTTTTGCAGCAGAGAGAACACAGCATCAAACACCCAGCGTTTGGCCTTAAGGGTGGTTTCCATTTCCAGGTCCCATTGTTTTTCCACATACCTGCCGTGCACCACGGGCCATCCGCCGCGCTCAATATTGTTGATCAGAATATCCAGACGGCCGTAGCGGTCCCGGATAAAGTCTGCCACCTGTTTTATCTGGTCAACCTTTCGCAGGTCTGCTGTGAGAATATGGTATTCGGCTTTGGTGGCTGAAAAATCAGCTTCCATCTGGGCAAAGGCATCTTCCCAGTCATGGCGGACAAGTACCAGCCGCGCGTCTTTTTTTGCCAGGGCAAGACCGATGCCTTTTCCTATGCCTTTGACCGCCCCCAGAACCAGGGCTATCTTGTTTTTGATCACCATAAAATCAGATTTCCTGTGCCGGTTCAGGACCAGTGCATGTCACGGCCGAACAACCGGTTTTGTACCCATTGCAGACCCATATCCAGCAATGCTTCATCGCTGGTGCGGATGGTATCTGACACTGATTGCGGTATACAAAACTCTGCCAGCAGATCCTGGTGAAAAATCTGGTGCCGGAAAGTATCAAGATCATACAGAGCCAGATAGAACATGTCAGCCTGAGCCCCTCCAAGTTTGCCGGGCATCATACTGTTTTTGAGACTTATCAGTGCCAGGAGTTTGTCGTTATAAAAATTATGTGTATCCACACCCTGGGTGTCCAGCCACTGCCGAACTGTCTTGCCGGTGTTTTTGCCGAATCCTTTGCAATGGTCCTCTTCAATAAGGGCAAAATATTCCCGGATTTCCCCGGTCACCCGGGACCGGGAAACGGCCCGGGCCAGCGGATACATCCGACAGGAAGCAGGACGGTCAGGATATACGGAACAACCGCGCTTGGTTACAAAAGGACAGGTGTGCCCTGTGGCCGGATTCGGCTTGAAACCCACCACAGGCAGGCCCGATTCAGGACCAGAATGGCGGGAGGTATACCGGCGCAAAAACACTGCAGATGCAATACCCAGATTGTTTTTAAGCCGTAAAATATCATAGGGGGTCAAGGCCTGGTTCAAATCCCGGCAGCATTCATTGAAACATTCATTGTCAGCACCGCAAAAAAAGGGCATGCCGTCATCTTCCCGCACCGGTTTCATCTCTTGTGTCATTTTAATTTTTCCCATAAAATCATGTCAGGTCCCTTGAATATCTTGCCTGTTTACCCTAACAGGATTCCGGTAATTTTACCAGTTTCTTTTTGCCGGAAAAACTTACCATATATGGTGGCCAAGGACAAATTGATTTCATATATATTGTTATCCCCCCGAGGCATCCAAGCAATTGAAAAATCTAATGAATCTTTTTTTTGAAAAATCTTGACAAAAACTACACGTCAGTGCTATTGCCTTAGCATTTATGTGAAGACTGCGACTGATTGCCCAAATATGGCAGCGCAGACACTGGCCTATGAAATATCAGACCCATCGGCTGAATCACGGTCTGAATTTGTTATAAAATATTGTTGCACAACGGTATTGTGCTTTTTTTGATTAACTTAATTTATGGAGGTATTTTAAATGCCGACTTTTGTAATCACAGAAAAATGTGACGGCTGTAAAGGCGGGGATAAAACAGCATGTATGTACATCTGCCCGAATGATCTGATGGTTCTGGATCCCAATGAAATGAAAGCGTATAACCAGGAACCGGATCAGTGCTGGGAATGTTATTCCTGTGTGAAAATCTGTCCGTCCCAGGCCATTGAAGTCAGAGGCTACAATGACTTTGTCCCCATGGGCGCATCTGTTGTTCCCATGCTGGGTACCGAAGATGTCATGTGGACCTG
>JAABRW010000014.1 GCA_011390695.1 Desulfotignum sp. | reverse complement strand
TACCTGGTATTCCCAGATGCCCACCACAAACTGCAGCAGCATGAATGTGTCTGTGTCGTTTTTCCGGATATGAAGAATAAGCCCTTTCTCTCCCATTTTTTTGAGAACCGGCAAAATTTCTTGTTCCGGTTTTTTCACCTTTTCGGCAATGGTGTCTGCCGGTTCCGGCATCATGACCAGGCACAGGGCCAGTTCCGCCTCCAGGGGGGTGAACAGCTGTTCGAGAATACGCAGTTCAACACCGGATTCTGTGGGAGGAAACCCACCAGGGGTGTTGTCCAGGTGAACAGCCAGCTGCTTATATACATCTTCCATGAAAAATCTCCATTTATGGTTGTTGGCATGTTTTTTTCAACTCAGGGCAAAGCATACACCCGTCAGGGGGAGATAGCCTGCAGTTTTCCAAAAATATGCAGATCACTATCACATTGTTCACATATAAGATCAACTATTTTTCCTTTGATGTGATCGTTTTTTTTCAAAAACACATTAAGGTAGTTGGTTGTCACTGCAGTGAGGTGCCCTGTGTGGGGATCCTGTTTGTGCTGCACCACGCCTTCCAGGATTTGCCCCAGATTGGCCGCAATAAATGCGGCCCGTTTCTGTCGTCCCAGTTCCCGGAGTCTGCTGCAGCGCGCTTTGATGGCAGCATCATCCACCTTTGGGGTGAAATGAAAGGCAGGGGTGCCTTTTCTGGGAGAAAAGGGAAACACATGAAGATAGGAAACCGGCAGCTGTCTGATCAGGTTAAAGGTGTTTTCAAACTGCTGGTCGGTTTCTGTGGGAAATCCTGCCAGAATATCCACGCCGATGCCGGCAGAAGGCAGTTTTTCATGGATATCCAGGATGGTGTCTGTGAAAAATCCGGCGGTATAGGGGCGTTTCATTTTTTTTAAAATAAAGTCATCCCCTGATTGCAGCGGTATATGAAAATGGTCGCACAGAATGCCGGACGGCCCGGCCATATCAAGGAGCCGGTCGTCAATTTCATTGGGCTCAATGGAGGAAAGCCGGATCCGGTGTACCGGTTTTTTTTCCTGGATGGTTTCCAGCAGCCGAACCAGACTGGACCGGGGTGTCAGGTCCCGGCCATACAGACCTGCATGGATCCCTGTGAGGATCACTTCGTTGAACCCTTTTTGCCCGAGTGCTTCCAGGTGCTGTAAAACCATGTGTTCGGGCATGCTCACAGAAGCGCCTCTGGCATAGGGCACAATGCAGTAGGTGCAGAATGCGTTGCACCCGTCCTGGATTTTCAGGTAGGCCCTTGTCATGCCGCCGTGAACAGGTCTGTCAAATGGCTGGAACCGGTTTTCCGTGCTGTGATCCGGAGATTTGAATGTCAGGGGTGCGGTCTGTGGGCCGGCAAAAACGTGATCAGCAATGCGGGTCTTGTCCTGCTGGCAGACCACCTGCAGGGAATCCCCAATTTTTGGGATACGTTCCGGTTCTGTCTGGGCATGGCAGCCGGTTACAATGATTTTGGCATCGGGATTTTCTCTGGCAAGTTTCCGGACAGCCTGGCGGGACTGCATCCCGGCCCTGGCTGTGACCGCACAGGTGTTGATGATGCATACATCGCAGTGTTCCCCCTTTTTGGCCCGGACCATGCCTTTGTCTTCAAGGCTTGCGGCAACCCCGTCTGATTCGTACTGGTTGACCTTGCATCCAAGGGTTTTGATATAAAATGTTTTCATTGAATAATACCGGATCCAGATACCCTTTTTCCCTTATAGAACACCGCTGCCTGGCCTGGAGTGACAGCATACTGGGGGTGTTTGAACACAACTCTGCCGGCAGATCCATTGCGATAGAGCCTGGATACTGCTTCTTTGTGGTTGTACCGTATTTTGGTTTTCAGGGTCTGGTTATTATCACCGTCCGGATCATTCCACATGATGCTGTTCACTGCCATCTGTGTCTGTGCCAGATCCTGTTTAAAGCACACATGCAATGTATTTGTCACAGGATCGATTTTTCTCACATAATAGGGTGCAGATGCCGGGCAGTTGATGCCCCGGCGCTGGCCTATGGTAAATCTGAAAACCCCGTCATGGGTTCCCACCTGCCTGCCTGTCATGTCCATGACAGGCCCTTTTTCAAAAGCTATTCCTGTTTTGTCAGAAATGAATTCACCGAAATCTGTGCCGTGAATAAAGCAGATATCCTGGCTTTCCTTTTTGCGTAAAGGGGCAAGGTTATAACGGGCGGCCAGATCTTTGACCTGGTTCTTGGTATAATCCGCAAGGGGGCACAATATCCGGGAAAGCTGCTGGCTGCTCAGCCTGGCCAGAAAATAGGACTGGTCTTTTGCTGTATCTGTCCCTTTTTCAAGCCAGGCATGAGACATGCTCAGGTGCGGCCGTGTCAGGAAATTGAAGATGGTGGCATAGTGGCCCGTGGCCAGATAATCAGCCCCCAGCTTTTTGGCCTGTTCAAGCAGGATGCCGAATTTGATTTTCTGGTTGCAGACCATGCAGGGGTTGGGGGTCTGGCCCCTGGTGTAGGTAGATACAAAATATTGTACCACCTCCTTTTCAAAGGCTTTTGACAGATCCAGGGTCACAACATCCATTTTCAGCTGGTCTTTGATATGTGCCATGTTCCCCGGCTGGTTTTCATATCCAGTGGTAAAGTGCAGGCCAAATACATGGGGGTATTTTTCTTTCAACAAAAATCCCGAGACCAGAGAATCCACGCCTCCGCTCAGGGCAACAGCTATGACCGGTTTGTGCATCAGACCATGGCTTCCATTGCCCGGGAAAACAGTCCCATGGCCCGGGAAGGGCAGGTGAGGATACACAGCTCACACACAGAACACTTTTCTTTGTCAAACACCACCCGCATTTCAGGCCGCTCTATAAAAAGGGCCCGGGTGGGGCAGACAGCAGTACAGGCCCCGCAATGGGTACATATTTCTTCATCCTTGAATATTTGGTGTTCAGGCGAGGACACCTGTACCCCCTGTTCCTTGAGAAAGGAAATGCCTTTATTGAATCCAGCCCGTGACGCTGCAGAAATTTCCATTACCATGACCCCTTCTTTGCGGTTGGAAATTTTCGCACTCAAAATGTTGAACAGCAGGTCAAATTTTTTAACCAGCTGGCAGACCAGTGCTTTTTCAGCCACTTCCGGTGGAAAATTCAAAATAACGATTTTTGCATACAAAACAGTGCTCCTGTCGCTACATGTAAATTGTTTTTGACAACCTGGTATGTTGGCGTATTATAATGAATACGCATAAAAAAGGCAATACACCGGATCTGATACATCCGGGCAATCCCAAGTGAATGCAGCGTCCCTGATATTGACATAGCCCCCTGGGGGTATCGACCTGTTGAACAGGTTGCGGTTACATGCGGTAGCCCTGGCGCATTTCTGCCGGGCAAAATTTTTGTAAAGGCCGGTTGTATGAATCCATTTGCATTTAAGCTGTCAACCTATACCCTGAAATACCTTTCCGGTTTTTCCCGGGCACGGATTCAGATCCAGGGCAAAGAAAATATTCCGGCAGGTTCCGTGGTTTTCTGCGCCAACCATTTTACCCGTATTGAAACGGTGTTCCTTCCCTATCATATCCATTCCATCACAGGAAAACAGGTCTGGTCCCTGGCAGCCCGGGAGTTGTTCCAGGTGCCGGCACTGGAGGGACTGCTGCGGCGGTTGGGGGCGGTATCCACCGAAGCACCGGACCGAGATGATCTGCTGCTCAAAACCCTTTTGTCCGGTGAAGCCCATTGGATCATTTTTCCGGAAGGCATGATGGTAAAAAACAAAAAATTGGTCAGAAACGGCCAGTTTGTTCTGACAGATGATACAGGGAATACCCGGCCCCACACCGGGGCTGCAGTGGTGGCGCTGCGGTGCGCTTTTTTCCGGGAACGGCTGCGCCGCCTCAAAGCATCAGGTGCCAGAGAATTTCACCGGCTGGCTGCAGAACTGGATATAGAGAATATGGATGCTGTGCTGGAACAGTCCACCCATATTGTACCGGTGAACATCACCTATTATCCGGCCAACCCCCGGGAAAATATCATGGGCGCTATTGCAAAACTGCTGGTGAAAGAACCATCCAAACGGGTAATGGATGAACTTATGACAGAAGGCGCCATGCTGTTCACCGGCGTTGATATCACTATCCGGTTCGGTATCCCCATTGACATGAAAGCATATCTGTCACACCCGTACCTGGAGAGCCTGCTTGTGGTAAAACGGCGGGTGCGGCCTTTTGAAGACCTTGCTTCCAGGCAGATTTCACGACAGATCGCCACAACCGTGATGAAACGGTACATGACACAGGTATACGGGCTTACCACCCTCAACCATGACCATGTCATGGCATGTCTTCTCAAGCACTATCCCTATAAACGGAACGGCATTGACCGGTATGAATTTGCCTGCAAAGTATATTATGCCATTACCTGTCTGGTTTTAAACCGGATATGTTATGTGACTGATGAATTTTTGCATAACCAGACCCATCTTTTGGTGGATGACCGCTTGAACCGCATAGCAAATTTTCTGGCCCTGGCCCAAAGAACAGGGGTTGTCCGATTTGATGGGGAGCGATTCTTCAAAGATCAGACCCGATTTTACACAGTATCGGAATTTCATGCCATCCGTATGGAAAATCCGCTCCTGGTAATGGCCAATGAAGTGGAACCCGTGATAAAAGCGGAAACATGCCTTAAAAAAATTGCCCAAAAATCCTGCCACCAGATACGGCAATTGGTGAAAACCCGCATTATTGAAAAAATGCATATGGATTTTACAACTGATTATGCTGCCCATTACATCGAAGGAGAAACCAAGAAGAAACGCATCGGCAGGCCCCTGTTTTTACATCAGAAGAATAAAAAAACCGGTGTTCTGCTGATTCACGGATACATGGCTGCACCAGAAGAGATGAAACCCTTTGCACGGTATCTGTATTCACAGGGATTCACAGTGCATGTGCCCCGGCTTAAAGGCCATGGCACCTCTCCGGAAGATCTGGCAAAAACCAGCCATGAAATGTGGATGGAATCGGTTGAAGAAGGCTGGGTGTGGCTGCGGCATTCCTGTGAAAGGATGGCTGTTGGCGGATTTTCAACCGGGGCGGGTCTGGCCCTTGAACTGGCTACGCGGGTGCAGGATTTTGAGGCTGTTTTTGCTGTTGCTCCCCCCATGCGCCTCAATGATATGGGGTCTTATTTTGTGCCGGCCATTGACACCTGGAATACCATGATTAAACGGATAAATCTCAAGGGGATGACGAGGGAGTTCATTGACAACCATCCGGAAAATCCCCATATCAATTATCTACGCAATCCTGTTTCCGGGGTGCACCAGCTGGCAAAACTCATGTTACAGCTGGAACCCAAATTAAAAACCATTGGGAAACCGGTTCTGGTTGTCCAGTCCAGAAAAGACCCGGTAGTAAATCCCAAAGGAACTCAAAAATTGTTCAATCAACTGGGATCAGAGATGAAAGAATTTTATCTTTTTGACTACGACCGCCATGGCATTTTAAGGGGAAAAGGGGTGAATCGGGTATACCAGGCCATTGAAAATTTTTTGCTGCAGTGGATATAACACCATAATCTAAAAAAAAAGGCCCTGGACAGGAAAATGCCTGTCCAGGGCCTTTTTTTTGACACCCAAAAAACAAGATCTATTTGTTTTCTTCCACCAGCATCATGGTGGCAGGATCCAAAAGAAATTTCTGATTGGTGTTGTTACCGTCCTTGAGAACAATGGCCTGGATTTTATTGTTTACCGGCTGTAAAAAAACGGCCTTGTCAAACAATTCCTGCCTGATTTCCAGCTGCACTGGATATCCATCCTTGCCCAGGGCTTCATCTCTGTGGCTTCGCATGGCAAACCAGATGGAAATGGCAAACTCCTGGTTCAAAGATTTCAGTTCTTCTAAAAGATCTGTGATATCTTCATCAAAATCAAGCCCGTCAATGATCATGATGGCCGGCATGGGCAGCTGGGCTTTTTTAAAGCTTTTCAGGTAGTCCCTGATTTTGGTGGTATCAAAACTGGCTTCGTTGTAGCTGATCCCTACTTTGTTTAAATTTATATCATCCCACAGACGCACCGCCTTCTGGGGATCCACATACCCGATACTGTCCACCAGATTGGTATACCCTTCATTGTAGCGCAGATTTATCTTTTCCATGGAATCATCCAGGCTGACATGCACAATTTTTTCATCCTGCAGCAGCCGGGTTAATGCTATCTGCACAAGAAATCTGGTTTTGCCCACACCTGCTCTGGAAAGGACCGCACCAAAATTGCTGCTGGTGATATTGCCAATGCCGATGATTTTTTCAATCGGACTTCGGAGATTGAGATCTTTTTTTAACATATTCCCTCTCTTTATATTGCGATCTTAGGCTTTTTTTTCTTCTTGTTTTTGTTTGATAATATCTTCGGCAATTGACTGGGGAACCTGTTTGTAGGAAGAAAATTCCATGGTAAACTGGGCTTTCCCCTGGGTGGCCGACCGCAAAATAGTGGAAAACCCGAACATTTCAGACAAGGGCACCTGGCTTTCAATGACAGACATGACCCCTTCTTCCTGGGAGCCCTGGATAATTCCCCGTCTCTGGTTGATCAATCCCATGCACGAGCCCTGGAATTCATTGGGGGTTTCAATAACCACCTTCATGATGGGTTCTTTGATTACCGGTCTGGCTTTGCCATAGGCTTCCAGAAAAGCGCCTCTGGCTGCAGCCTGAAATGCCATTTCCGATGAATCCACTGCATGGTATGCGCCGTCATCAATGGTCACCCGGATACCTGTGACCGGGAATTCCAGTTTGGGACCTTTTGCCATGCAGGCCTGAAAGCCTTTTTCACAGGCAGGAATATACTGGGTGGGAATTCTGCCGCCGGTAATTTTGTTTACAAATTCAAATTCTTCTTCACATGGTTCCATGGCACCGGCCACCCGGCCGAACTGACCTGCACCGCCGGTCTGTTTTTTATGGGTGTAATTGAACAAGGCCTTCTGGGTAATGGTTTCCCTGTAGGCAACTCTGGGTTTTCCTGTGGTGACTTCTGCCTGGTATTCCCGCTTCATTCTTTCCACATAGACCTCCAGATGCAGTTCTCCCATGCCCTGGATAATGG